>NZ_JBEXZD010000109.1:0-28030 GCF_040628575.1 Streptomyces sp. NPDC006393 | reverse complement strand
AGACTTCCTGCACACCTACAACCATCACCGTTGCCACACCGCACTCGGCGGCCACCCACCGATCAACCGCGTGAACAACGCTTCAGGTCAATACAACTAGGCACTAGGCACCGAGGTAGCGGAGCACGGCCAGTACGCGCCGGTTGGCGTCCTCGGTCGTCGGCAGGCCGAGCTTCCCGAAGATCGCCGCGACATGCTTCTCCACGGTGCCCACCGACACCACCAGGGTCTGCGCGATGGCGGCGTTGGACCGGCCCTCCGCTATCAGCGCCAGCACCTCGCGCTCCCGGGAGGTGAGCGACTCCATGTCCTCGATGCGCCGCCCGCCGCCGGCGAGCTGGGTGACGACCTCGGGGTCGAGGGCGGTGCCGCCCGCCGCGACCCTGCCGAGGGCCTCGGTGAACTCGGCCACGTTCGCGACCCGGTCCTTGAGCAGATAGCCGACGCCCGCGGAGCCGGCCGCGAGGAGCCTGGTCGCGTGCTTGGTCTCGATGTACTGGGAGAAGAGCAGCACACCGGTGCCAGGATGCTCCCGGCGGATGTCGATCGCGGCGCGCAGGCCGTCGTCGGTGTGGGTGGGCGGCATCCGGATGTCGACGACGGCGACGTCCGGCCGATGCTCCGCCACGGCGGCCCGCAGCGCGTCGGCATCGGCCACGGCCGTGCAGACCTCGTGCCCGCGCTCGGTGAGCATCTGGGCGAGCAACTCCCGCAGTACGGCGGCATCCTCCGCGATCACGACGCGCATGCGGGGATCGTCTCACGCGTGCGGCGGCAGCTCGACCGTGACCGCCGTCGGTCCACCGGCCGGGCTGGTGATGTCCAGTCGGCCGTCGACCGTACGGACTCGCTGCATCAGCCCCGTCAGACCGCTGCCCGCTCCGGGCGTCGCCCCGCCGTGGCCGTCGTCGGTCACGCGCAGCCGCAGCAGGCCGTCCTCCAGCTCCGCCCGGAGCACCGCCCGGCGGGCTCCGCTGTGCTTGATGACGTTCGTGACGAGTTCCGCCGCGCAGAAGTACGCGATCGTCTCGATCGCCGGCGTCGGCCGCACCGGCACGTCCACCTCCAGCTCGACCGGCACCGTGCTGCGCGCTGCCAGCGTGGCCAGGGCGTTCGGCAGGCCGTCGTCCAGCGCCGGCGGGTGGATGCCGCGGGCCAGGTCGCGCAGCTCGGTGAGCGCCTCGGTGGCATTGCGGTGCGCCACGTCGACCAACTGGCGCACCCGCTCCGCGTCGGGCACCGGCTCCCCCTCGGCACCCAGCCTCTCCTTGGCCATGTCCAGGCTCATCGCCAGTGCCACCAGCCGGACCTGCGCCCCGTCGTGCAGATCCCGTTCCACCCGGCGCAGCACCGCCGCCGAGTCGTCGACCGCGAGCGCGCGGGTCTCCTCCAGGTCGCGTACGCGCATGGCGAGCTCGCCGGGGCCGAGCAGGGAGCGGACCAGCCACCGGTCCACGGTGATCACGCCCCGGGTGACCCACGGGGCCACCAGCAGCGTCGCAGCTCCGATCACGGCCGACGTGAAGGTGCCGGCCAGGGTGGTGCTGTGCGGAGCACCGCCGCCGACCGGGATCGGCGAGATCGTCGGCATACCCTCCGCTCCGGGGCGGGGGCGTTGGTGGAAGACGGCCCAGCGCAGCGGGGCGGACAGGTTGAGCAGACCGGTGAACCACCAGCCCACCGCGTACAGCCCGAGGGCGGCGACGGGCAGTTTCACCAGTGCGTACGCGATCGAACGCCACCCCGCCGCGTCCCGCAGCCGCGCATCCAGTCGCGCGAACATCCCCCCTCCCGGCCTCGGCACGGGCGGCGCGGTGACCCGCTCCCCCAGCAGGCGCGCCGCCAGCCCGCGGTGCAGCGCGGCGAGGCCGCGGGCGAGGCAGAGCGACGCGACGACCAGAACCAGCCCGAGGACGGCGCCGATGAGCGAGACGCTGAGACCGGCGCCGAGGGCGAGGAGGACGAGCACGAGGACGCAGCCGACCACGGCGAGGGGGAAGCCGAGCAGACAGTAGGTGACCTCGGCCCACGCCCGGGTGGTGAAAGGGGCGCGGAGGAGCGGAGGCAGACGCGCGGCGGGGCCGCTTCGGCGGGCGGGGTCCTCGACGTACGCGCCGGTACGGGCACCCTTCGCCGGTCCCGGCGTGCGCTCGTCGCACGCCGCCGGCCCACGAGCATCCCTGCCCGGGGGCTCCGGGTCGGCCCCCGCTGATGTGTCGCGCATGTCTCCAGTGTCCTGTCCCGAGCGGTCCACGCTAGCGAGCGGCCCGTACCGCATCCGCCGCCGGACGGCTATGCGTCGCGCCGCGCGAGCAGCCAGCCGCCCGCTGCCAGCGCGGCCACCACGTACAGGCACAGGACCGTGAAGCCCGCCCACGGCGACAGCACGTCCGCCACCGGCTTCGAGACGCCCAGCGAGTTCCCCGCGATCATGGTGGGGAAGAATTTCGCCACCGTCGTGCCCGTCAGCCCGGCCAGCACCGCCGGCACCACGAACAGCACGCCGACCAGCGAGCCGATCGCCGCCGCGGTGTGGCGCGTCACGGCACCGAGCGCGATGCCGATCAGACCCACCATGGCGAGGTACGCGCCGGACAGCAGCACCGCGCGCAGCACCCCCTCGTCGCCGAGAGCGGGCCGCGGCACCGCGTCGGTCAGCGCCAGTCGGCCGACGAAGAAGGTGACGAACGTGACCAGTTCGCCGATCACGAGCGTCACCAGGCCGAAGACGGACGCCTTGGCTGCGATCAGCAGCGGCCGGTTCGGGATCGCCGCGAGCGTGGAGCGGATCGTGCCGGAGGAGTACTCGCCGGTGACGACGAGCACACCGAGCACGCCGACGACGAGCTGGCCGAGGGCGAGCCCGGCGAGCACGTTGTTGACGGGGTCGAACGTGGCCTGCTTGTCCGGGCCCGGCGCCTTGGTGTTGGCCATGGTCACGACCCCGACGGTGATCATCCCGACCGTCGTGGCCAGCAGGGCCCACAGAGTGGAGCGCAGGCTGCGCAGCTTGATCCACTCCATCCGGGCGGCATGCGGAAACCCGTAGCGTCCGGCGGGGAGCCTCGTCGGTACGGCGCTCACGGCTGCCTCCTTCGCCGGGCGGGGGCGAGGCCCCGGTACTCCGCGCTGTCGCCGGTGAGCGCGAAGAACGCCTCCTCCAGTGACCGGCCGCCGGCGGTCAGCTCGGCGACGCTGGTGTCGGCGAGCAGCCTGCCCTGGCCGATGACGATCAAGTGGTCGGCGGTGAGCGCCATTTCACTGATCAAGTGACTGGACAGCAGAACGGTGCGGCCCTCGGCGGCGAGGGACTTCATCAGGGTGCGGATCCAGCGCACACCCTCCGGGTCGAGGCCGTTGACCGGCTCGTCGAAGAGCAGCACTCCAGGGTCGCCGAGCAGGGCTGCGGCGATACCGAGCCGCTGCGACATACCGAGCGAGAAG
Organism: Streptomyces sp. NPDC006393; assembly: GCF_040628575.1. NCBI lineage: Bacteria > Bacillati > Actinomycetota > Actinomycetes > Kitasatosporales > Streptomycetaceae > Streptomyces > Streptomyces sp. NPDC006393. The sequence continues at coordinate 24,586 of NZ_JBEXZD010000109.1, read as the reverse complement.
CCGCCGGCCCGCTTCTTCGCCACCTCGGTCAGGCCGACGGTGGCGAGGACGGCACCGACGCGGGACGGCGGGATGCCGTTCGCGGCGGCCAGCGCGGCGAGGTGGTTCTCGGCGCTGCGGCCGGGGTGGTACGTACGGGCCTCGAGCAGCGCCCCCACTTCCCGCAGCGGCCAGCGCAGGTCGTGGTACGCCTTGCCGTGGATCCTCGCGCTGCCTCGGTCGGGGCGGTCGAGGCCCACGACCATGCGCATGGTGGTGGACTTCCCCGACCCGTTGGGGCCGAGGAAGCCGGTGACGGCGCCAGGGCGGACGTCGAAGTCGAGGGAGTCGACGGCGACGGTCCGTCCGTAACGTTTGGTGAGTCCGCGGGCTTCGATCATGGGCGTTTCCCGGTGGCTTGGCTCATGGCTCGAAGCTATGGCCCGCCGGGCCGCGCCAGGAACGTGGCTGACCTCCGTCTTCGGCTGGGGGATTTCCCCCAGACCCCGCCCCTGAGCCCACCGCTGAGCCCGCCGCCGGGCCCCGAGGCCGTCGTGGGGTCTTCGAGCGGGGCGTCGAGTTCACTCCCTCCTCCCCCTGCACCTGGTGAGGCACCCGGTCGCGAAGGCGTACGGGGTCTGAGCGATGATCGACAAGGCGTACGCCATCCCGCTCGACGCCCCGTGAAGCACCAGAGGAGAACCGTCCGTTGACCTCCCCCTCCGACACCGGCAGCTACTACACCCGTATCGACGCGTCCCGCTACAAACCCACTGCCCATGCCGGTGGCGCCTGGGACCCTGACGAGCAGCACTTCAGCCCGCTCGGCGGCCTCGTGGCCCACGCCGTCGACCGTCACCTGGCCGCGCGGCCCGACGGTGGTGGACTGCACCTGGCCCGGATCAGCTACGACATTCTCGGCCGTCTCGCCCTCGACGAGTGCGAGATCCAGGTCGAGACCGTCCGGCCCGGCCGCACCATCGAACTCCTCGAAGCCACCGTCCGCATCGCCGACCGGCCGGTGGTCAGGGCCCGCGCCTGGCTGCTGGCCGCCCTCGACACCTCGGCGGTCGCCGGTGACCCCGTCGAGCGGCTCACTCCGCCGGAGCGACTCGCCCCCTGGCAGATGAGCGACCTGTGGCCCGGCGGTTACATCGCCTCCCTCGACGTCCGGCCCCTCACACCGCCGCGCCCCGGCCGCACCACCGCCTGGGTGTCCACCCCGCTCGCCCTGGTGGCCGGCGAAAGCAGCAGCCCGCTCGCGTCCTACCTCGCCCTGGTGGACACGGCCAACGGCATCGCCGTACGACAGCCACCCACCGCGTGGATGTTCCCCAACGTCGACCTCACGGTCCACCTCCACCGGCAGCCCGTGGGCGACTGGACCGGCCTGGACACCACCGTCACCTTCGGGCCCACCGGCCAGGGCCTCACCAGCACCGTCCTGCACGACGTCACCGGTCCGGTGGGCCACGCCCAGCAGATCCTCACCGTCCGCCCACTGGCCCACTGACCAGGCCGGTCACCACTCCCCCGGCCGGCCGGAAGAGGTGCTGGAGGAGGAACGGCTCAACGGGTGGAAGCCTGGAGGGCGGTCCGCTTGAGCACCTTGGGATGCGGCTGGTAGACGCCGGGCGGGGCGAACGCGCCCAGTGCCTGGTGGATTTCGGAGCAGGAGGCGTTGCGTTCGGCCCGGTTCAGCGCCAGCAGGGTGAACGTCGCCAGGGGTGGATGGACGGAGATCGCCTTGGCGGGGAGAGCGGTGACGTCGATCTCGCCGGGGTCGCGGAAGCGGCAGAAGAGAGTGACGGAGTACGGTGCCGAGCCGACCGAGACGAGGACGCGTTCAAGCTCGCGCCAGGGGAGTTCGGCGGTGCCATGGCCGCGCCGGAGAGTGACTCCCTCACGTCCGACGCCCAGTTCGGCGGTCTCCCGGAAGGGGCGGCAGGCCGCCCAGAAATAGGCGGCCGCGGGCACCGCGAAGATGAGGTAGAGCGTCAGGACGGCGCCCCAGTTGGCGACCACGTCGACGCCCTGTGCCATGGCCACACCCAGCGGGACCGTCCCGAGCACCGCCACCCACAGCAGGGCGTCGAACAGGCGCCGGAAACGTATGCCCCAGAAGCGGTCCTCGCCGCCGTCGATGAGCCCCAGCGGAGCGTCGGCTTGGGCCACCTCGGCTTCGGGCTCCGCCGAAGCCGCCGGTCCCGTCGCGGCGGCCGCCTCCACCGAGCGGGTGTACGCGACCGTGGGCAGCGGCGCCGGAACCGGCTCGGTCGGGTGTTCCCCGCCGGTGAGCAGGGCGACCAGGCCGGCCGGTGAGGGCCTGCGCGCCGGGTCCTTCGCGAGGCACAGCGCGATGGTGTGGCGCAGCTCGTCCGGAACGGCCGACAGGTCCGGCTCCTCGCCGACGACCCGGTAGAGCAGAGCGACCGGGGTGCCCGTGCCGAAGGGTTCGGCACCGGTGGCGGCGTAGGCGAGGACCGCGCCGAGGGAGAACACGTCACTGGGCGTGCCGATCCGGGCGCCGGTGGCCTGCTCGGGCGACATGAAGCCGGGGGTCCCCATCACCACACCGGTGTGGGTGAGGGCGGTGCTCGCACCCGAGCCTTCCAGGGCCTTGGAGATGCCGAAGTCGATGACCCGGGGCCCCGTGTCGGTCAGCAGGATGTTGGAGGGCTTCAGATCCCGATGGACCAGGCCCAGCGCGTGGATCGAGGCCAGTGCTTCTGCCAGCCCGGCACCGAGGTCGCGTACCTCTGCCGCCGGAAGCGGGCCGTCGTCGGCGATTCTGCGGTGCAGGGAAGGCCCGGGGATGTACTCGCTCGCGATCCACGGCTCGGGACCGTCCGGGTCCGCGTCCACCACGGCGGCGGTCCAGTAGCCGCCGACCCTCATGGCCAGCTCGACCTCGCGGCGGAAGCGCCCACGGAATCCGGGATCGTCGGCGATCTCGTTCCTGACCACCTTGACCGCGACCCGGCGGCCCGACGGAGACCGGCCGAGGTAGACACGGCCCATCCCGCCACTGCCGAGTCTGCCCAGGAGCCGGTACGGACCGACGTCCCGGGGATCGCTCGGTGCGAGTCCGTCCAACGCCGCGCCCCTCCCCCGTTTCGCTGAACTCCCAGCATATTCATACACCTTGGCCCAGGTGGAGGCCGAGGTGCGGTCCGCGGTCCCGGCGTCCTGCCCCGTGCCCGGCGTTCACGGCGTGCTCTCCCGGCGACCGCTCTCCGCGATCATGTGGACACTGACGAGCAGCGTCCACAAGGGGAAGGTCAGCTGGAACCAGCCGGAGCTGGGGGCGACGAGGAGCAGAAGGAGCGCGATCAGGTAGCCGAACCGGATGAGCCACATCGGAAGGCGGCCCAGCCGGAGACCGATCGTCGACGTACAGGCCGTGAAGACGGCGGCCATGCGCATGCAGTAGCCGCTCAGCAGTTCCAGGGCGTATCCGCGCCCGAAGTCCCACAGGTGCTGATCGGATGGCCGCGGGTGTCCCTCGAAGACGGCGAGGAGGCTGCCCGTTGCGGCGGCCACCGCGAAGAGCATCGCGACGAACAGCAGACCACTGCCGAGGAAGACCGTGGCGAAGAACTTGTCCTCGGCCTCTCCGATGTGGCTGCGCACCGCTCCCATGAACCACAGGAAGATGATTCCGGCGAACGGCAGCACCGCCAGCTCCGCGCGAGCCGCGGTGCGGCTCGAGGAACTGCCGAGCCAGGCCGTTCCGTGTGCCGGGCCGCCCGGGATCGCGCTGTGCACCAGCACGATGGTGGCCGCCAGCAGCACGGCGAACACGACTCCCGCCGCACCGGCTGCCCGGGGCGTGCGCAGGGACCGGCCCACCGTCCCGACGGCTCCGGCTCCTCGCTGACGCACCCGCCGGTCACCCGGCCCCGGCCCGGAACAGCGGCCCTGTGACGGACAGGCCGGCGCCGGACTGCGTGAGGGGAGAAACCGTCACGTGCACGAGGGTGATCGTGCGTGCGCGGGTGGCCAGGTCTGTCAGCCAGTCAGGCACGGAGCCGGGTGTGACGGTGACGGCACGCTCGGGCGGCAGCGGGGCGCCGCCCAGGTCTGTGAGCGTGCCGGACAGCGCGCGGAGGTAGAGCGTCACCGCCTTGTTGCCGCCCTGCCCCTTGAGCGTGGACGTGGTCCCTGCTCTCGTCCGCAGCCGCAGGACCGCGCGGCCCCGGCCCGCGGTCATGCCGAGGCTGACCGCTTCCACCGATCGTGCGGTGAGCTTCAGCGCCTGGACCGCGCCCGCTCCGGTGCGCACGGTGACCACGCCGTGGAACGCGGCACCGAGCAGTACGAGTCGGTCGGCGCGCACCACCCAGGGGGCGTCCGCGGGACGAGCCGGCGGCTGGTCGAGCGGTGCCGCACCGGAGGCCGACGGCGCGGTGCTCCTCACCGAGGGCGGGGTGCTCGCAGACACCTGTGCCCCGGCCGCGGGGGGCGTCACGCCGGCGTCGGGGGTCGCCGCCGGGGAACCGGCCGGTTGTGGGGCGGTGCTCCTGGGAGGCCGTGTGATGTCCGGTGCCGGCGGGGCGGTGAGCGAGGGTGCCGGCAGCGCGCTCACCGGCGCCGTGGGGGTGCCTGTGCCGCCGGGGGCGGAGAGCGGGTCCGTCGGCCAGGGCCAGGGAGTGGGAAGGCTCAGGGCCAACGGCACGGTGACCAGGGCGAGCGCGCGGGCGACGGGCCGTGGTGCCCGGCCGGGCACGTGACCGAACAGCCGGGTGCGGCCCGAGCGGTGGGCCTCGGAGCCGTAGGGGTGCGTGTTCCGGTGGGTGTGCTCAGGTGTCACGTCGGCTGTCTCCTGACGGCACGGTCGTGGACTCCTGGCGCGCGGCGGCGGTGAGCGGTGCGGCGACGTCGGGCGGGATCCAGGAGCAGGCCATGCTGCCGCCGATCAGACCGCTGATCAGCCCGAGGAACAGGCCGCCGAGGTTGGCGACGGGGAAGGAGACGAGGGTGAGCAGCAAGGTGGCGATCCCCGCGAACACGCGAAGGTGAGGGCGGTACCAGAGGGTGAGTCCCAGGGTGACGAGCAGAACTCCGATGATCAGGGACCCGGCACCGGATGTGGTCGACAGGGCCAGCGGAATTCCGCCGAGATCCAGGTCGGCGTACGGCCAGTACAGGATGGGCAGGCCGGCCGTCGAGGTGAAGAGCCCTGCCCAGAAGGGGCGTTCACCGCGCCAGGTGCCGAATCTGCGCCAGGTCCGCGCCGCGAGGACGCGCGGTCGGGGGCGGGGTCCGGAGCGCGGTCGGGGTGGTCTGCGGGAGAGCAGTCGCAGTCGTCTGCCGGAGAGGTGGGTGATCACGTGCCGTCCAGGTCAGGAGCATTCGTGGTGGCCCTTCTCGATCTTCAGGCGCAGGCCGGGGATGTTGAACGTGCCCGCGGAGATGGCGACGGCGGTCACGTTCACATGGTTCAACGTGGCCGACACGGCCTGCTGCCCGAAGCCACTGGGGTCGAAGAACCGTGAATTCCTGTCGCCCGGGTCGACGGGTCCCTTGGTGATCGCGCCCTGCGCGATGCCGATGTCGATGTCCCGGAAGTCCGCCTGCCCGACCGACTCGGTCGTCGCGTCGAGGAACATGTTCGACGCCGTGGCGGGGCGTTCCTCTCCGCCGGTGATCTTCAAGGTGTGCGAGCCCAGCAGTGGCAGGTCGAGCGGTACGGCCTGGCACAACCCGCTGATCGTGGCGTGCCGGGCACCGGTGACCAGGACCGGAACCCGCTCGCCCTTCTTGGTCACGTCCACCATGACGTAGATGCTGAACCCGCGGACGGTCAGCGTGTCCACACTGACCTGGAACCTCTGGCCGGAGATGAGGAACGACGCGGCGAGTGCTCCCTGGGCCATGGCGATGCCGAGAGCGGCGCAGGCCGCGATACTGGGGGTCAGGATGAGCGCGAAGCGTCGCCACCGGGTTCTGCCGGCACGGTGCGACATCCTGTCTCCTTCGCTCATGACCCGCGCCCCGCTGGTTCCGGGCACGGCAGACATCGGTCGTCCAGTGACGGATCCTAGGCTCGCGGGCACGTCGATCCGCTGCACGTCAGGCCCGGCGTACGGGTGATGCGACTCCCACCGGGCGCTCTGGGCCGCGTTCGTGGAGCCGGGCGAGTGACCGGACACCCCGTTCACGCCTTCCCCCGTCCGCCCTCCCGGATTCTCCACCTTGTCTTCACCAGCCTTGCCGATCACGTCCATACCGGCCAACTCGCCCCGTGTGGCAGGGTTTTGACGCGGTGCGGTGGCTGTCGCGGCGACCATCACGCCGACATCGTCATCCACGGGGACGGCGGGCAACCCTGTGCCTCGCCCCTCGGCAGCGACAGGAGAGGACCGATGGCCGGCTACGTGATGGCTGCCACCGACGCAGGCGGCGAACGGCTCGGCGAACGTGACCTCTCCGCAGCGCCCACGCTCGGCGAAGCCGCCGGGTTCGGCGACCGTCACGGGACGAACTACGTGTCCGTCCGCCACGGCCACGACATCACCCTCTACGGCAGGGACGCCACCGGCACCTGGTCGGTCGTCGTCGCCGATGCCCCCGCCCCTGTCGTCGTGGAACTGCGCCGACAGCACGACGCCCTGTGCGGGCCGCGGCCGGCCTCGGACGGCAGCGCCCCCGTCGGCTTCGAGTACGCCCCCAACCCTGGCGACGACTACGTGCTGACCGCCGTCGACGTGGACGGCGAGCCGTTCGGGGAACGCGTCACCTCCACGGCACCCACGCTCGCCGAGGCCGCCGATCTCGGCGAACTCCACGAGGCGAACTACGTCATAGCGGGCCGGGACGGCAGCGATGTGGTCACGCTCCACGCGCGGGACGCGGACGGCGGCTGGTCGGTGGCCGCCGCCGATGTCGATGTCCGGACCGCCGAGGAGGTGTGCCTCTGGTTCGACCTCACGCACCACTACCGGGGCCGGTCGTCGTCGGCCGGCGTCGATACCGGCGGCCCCACGGGCCGCCACCCCCTCGACCACGCCGAGACGCCGGAGGGCGGGCGGATGGCCGCGGCACAGGCGGTCTCGCTGGTCGTGGAGCGCATCCGGGCCCGCCGTCTGGACTACCCCACGCAAGGCCTGGCCGCGGACCGCTTCGAAGGTGGCTGGAGCGTCTACGCGCCGGTGGACATCGACGACAGCGATCCCATGGCCTTCCTGGACATGCCGGTGGGCCGGTCGGTGTTCCTGGTGAGCGACGCCGGGCGGGTCAAGGAGACGTCGAGCGCGATCCCCCCGCGGCAGGCGGAGGAGATGTTCACCGCGGAGGAAGCGTACGTTCGCCGAAGGCCCGCCGAGGAACGGTTCATGGACCACCTCCGTGACGAGGTCATGCGGCTCGACTCCGGGCCGGAAGGCGCCGCCGGCATCGCCTCGTTCACCGTGGACGCCCCCGCCGCGGAGGTGGTGGCGGCCAGGGCGTCGGCCCTGCTCGGCCCGATCGCTCAGCAACTGGCCCTGCTCGGACCCGCGGGATGGGACCGCTTCACCGCGGTCTTCTCCTTCACGGTCTCCGGTGAGGTGGCCCAACTGCTGTTCCGGTCCGGGAACCGCAGCACCGAGGTCCGGGTACCCGAGCAGATCGCCGTGCTGGTGCGCCGGCAGCGGCACCTCGCCGCGCGGATGCCGGCCGGGCCGTGGTGGCGCCTGCTGCTCACCGTCAGCCACGGCACGGGCGCGAACGCCCGGGTCACCACGGACTTCGACTACGGCGACCGGCCCTTGCCCGACGATCACCTGCTGGCCCCCGAGCAGTACCGCGACGACCTGGCCGCCTACCCACGCGCCCACACTCCGGAATGGCTCGTGAAGTACATCGCCGCAGCCGACGGGCCCGGCCCCGCGACCGGCACGGCCCCGCAGGCCGCCGGTACGACGACGCGGCCGCCCGGACCCCGGCAGGACCGGTCCGCGGACCCGGCACCCGCGTCGCCGCCGAACCCGGCGCCCCCCGCGGGACCCGCGCGGCCGGGCCAGGTTCCGGTCCTGGACACCAAGCTCGGCTGGACCAGGCTGCACGCCGACCCGCACGTGATCACCTACGGCAGGGCATCGATCGACCTCGACCAGGTCGAATGGATCAGCTACTGGGCGACCCACACCGCCCAGAAGCGCTTCCTGTACCCGACGACCTACACCAACACCTGGGACTTCCAGGTGGGCCGGTACCCGTACTACGGCGGGCAGAAGGTCTCCGTGCGCTTCTTCGAAGCGGGCCGCCGAGCCGACCAGCCGGAGGAGTGGGCGTTCCTGGTGAATCTGGCCAGGCAGTACCTGGAGCCCCGGTTGCTCGCCGAACTGCTCACCCGGGTCCGCGGGGGTGAGACCGTCACCGTCGGCGGCAGCGTGAAGGTGGACCGGACCGGCATCTCGTGCGCGAAGCCGCGGCTCTCCGTGCCCTGGGAGTCCGTCAGCGGTGCGCAGTTGCACAACGGCATGATCTGGATCCATCGCACGGGCGTGGAGAAGCCCCTGCTGACCGTGCCGCTGAGCCACCCCAACGCGATGCTGATCCCGGACCTGTTCACCTCTCTCATGCGGTGACGGCCGAGCACCGACCGGCCCCGACTCGTCTCCGCCCGGCCCGCACGCGGCGTGCGTGAAGCTGTACGGATGGGACATGCGTCCCACCAGGGCGTGTCGAGGGTGCCGAACATAGCGTGACGTCACCGCGAGGGCAGTCGGCTCCGGTCCGGGAAGCAGCGGCAGTGCGTCCGGCGGGTCGTCCGGGAGCGGTGGCTCGAGCTCGTCGGGTGGTTCGGGTTCCGGCAGTGGCGGCTCCAGCGGCTCGGGAGGGTCGATCGCGGCGGCCGACCGGGAGCATCCGGGAGGCCGCCGCGGTGGCGCGGGTGGTGGGGCGTCAGGACACGGAGCACGTGGCGCCGTTGAGGGTGAACGCGGTGGGCGAGGTGGTGCCGGAGCCCGTCCCCTGGAATCCGAAGCCGGTGGAGCCGCCGGCCGGGATGGTTCCGTTGTAGCCCAGGTCGGTGGCGGTCACGGTCGCGCCGGACTGGGTGGTCTTGGCGTTCCAGGCGCTGGTGATCTTCTGGTCGGCGGGGAAGGTCCACTTGAGCGACCAGCCGTTGACGGCGCTGCTGCCGGTGTTGCGCACGGTCACGTCCGCCGTGAAGCCGCCGGACCAGGCGTTGGCGACCTTGTAGCTGACGGAGCAGGCCGCGCCGGCCGGTGGCGTCGTCGTGGGCGGAGGGGTCGTCGGCGGGGGCGTCGTGGGCGGGGTGGTGGTCGGCGGGGGCGTCGTGGGCGGAGTGGTCGCGGGCGGGGTCGGGTCCGACGAGCCGGCGGAGGCGAGCGCGTAGGCCACGTCCGGCAGGAAGGTGCCCGCGGCACCGGCGCAGCCGTCCGCCTCACCCGGCGGCTTCACCCAGAGGAACGCGTCGATCGCCGGGTCCCCGGTGTCGGCCGTGGGGTAGTTGCCGATCGCCCGGCCGGACGGGTCGCACCATGCCCCGCCGGGGGCCGGGCCGTTGCCGTTGCGGCTGGTGTCCACCACGGCGTGCAGATTGGCCGGGTTGCCCAGCGCGGCCAGCACGTTCTTGGCGAAGTTGACCTCGTTCGCCGTGGTGTTGAAGTTGGAGACGTTGGTGAAGAGGCCGTCGGCGTTGGTCAGGATGCCGGCACTGCGCAGCCGGCCGGCCTGCTCCGAGGCGCTGTTCCAGGCCGAGTGGCCGCCGTCCAGGTAGACCTTGGCGTTGGGCGAGGCGGCGTGGATGGTGGCCGCCGCCCGGGAGAGCGAGGCGAACCGGTCGGCCTGCTGCTGCGCGGAGAGACAGGTGGTCAGGGCGATGGAGTCGGGCTCCAGGATGATGACCGACCGGCCGCTGCCCAGTCCGGCGGCGAAGTTGCGTACCCAGGTGTCGTACGAGGCCAGGTCCGGCGCGCCGCCGGCGGAGGCACCGCCGCAGTCGCGGTTGGGGATCTCGTAGACGGCCAGCACCGGCACCTGCCCGGCGGCGGCAGCGGCCGAGGTCACGGCCTTGACGTCGCTGGTGACGGTGGAGGGGCGGTAGCTGGAGAACCAGATCGCCTGCGGCTGGGAGGCGATCCGCCGGGAGATGACCGGCTGGCGGGAGTCGCCGGGGTTGGCGGCGACCCAGCGGGCGACCTGGGAGTCGGGGTCCTTGTAGAACTGGGTGCCGACGGGGATGCTGCCCTGCACCGCGGCGCCCGCGGTGACCTTGGTGCTCAGCGCGATACCGGCGGCGGCCAGGCCCGCGGCCAGGCCGATCGCCGTGGCCCTGCGCAGCCGCGACCCGCGCGCGGGGGCGGCCGCCCCGGCGGGGTGCGGGGGGCGGATGAGGGGTGTCACAGTCGTCCTCCGTGCTCTTGGGTGAGGGCCCTCGGGGAGTGAGGGTGGGATGCGGCGGGCATCCATGGGAGCGCTCCCGCCGCAGCCGCGCCGAGCCTAGCCAGCTTGACGTGGGCACGTAATCCCTTGGGCGGGGTACATTTTCCGCCATCATGGGAGCGCTCCCGCGCAACAGCGAGCGACGAGGCCCCCTCCGTGGCACACACCTGGCAGCCGGGGCCGCGGCCGGCCATCCTCACGCCGAAGCCGGCGACCCCCGGATGAGGGGGACGCCGGCTTCCGGATCAAGTCCGCTACGGACTCAACGATTCCGCAGGATCATGTCGAGGTCGATCGCGTCGGCCATCACCTTGTAGCCCAGGTCGCCGGGGTGCAGGTGGTCGCCCGAGTCGTAGGCCGGGAGCATGGACGACGGGTCGGCGGGGTCGCGCACCGCCTTGTCGAAGTCGATGACGCCGTCGAACGCGCCGCTGGTGCGGATCCACTGATTGACGACCTGGCGCTGCCGCTCGCCGTAGGCACTGCCGTAGTCACCGCCGAAGCGGCCGTTGGAGCCCATGAACGGCGTCAGGGTGCCGCCGTAGATCACCAGCCCGCGGGCGTGCGCCCGGTCGATGATCTCCTGGTAGCCGGAGATCAGGGACGAGGCGCTCGCGCCGGCCGCGCCGATGTCGTTGATCCCCTCCAGCAGGATCACGGACTTGACGCCGCTCTGGCCGAGCACGTCACGGTCCAGGCGGTTGAGGGCGCTGATCCCGAAGTACACCGGGACGCGGTCGACCAGCACCTCGTTGCCGCTGATGGCGGCGTTGGCGACGGCAGGGACGGAGCCGGGCAGCGCCGACAGCCGGCGGACCAGGTGGTCCGGCCAGCGCTGGTCGGCGTTCAGGGTGGAGGCGGCCCCGTCGGTGATGGAGTCGCCGAGGGTGACCACGGTGCCGTCGGCGCCCCGGTTGCGCACCACGTCGACGCCGTCCACCAGCATCATGCAGGTGATGGACGTCGGGTAGCCGGAGCCGTCGCCGCTGTCGGCGTGGTCCCCGGCGCCGGACACGAAGCTGTTCTGCATGCCGAGGCGGTGGTTGGTGACCGGGCCGGTGGAACCCGGCACGTACACGCTCACCGACAGGTGCCCGAGCTCCTGGACGCTCAGGTTCACCGGGTCGCTGAACAGCTCCGCCCCGGCCGGCACATCGACGGACTTCTTGCCGGAGAAGGTCAGTTCGCGCAGCGTGCCGGGCTGGAGGGCGGCACCGGCGCCCTGACGGGCGACGGTGGCGTGGCCGACGTGCAGATCGCTCGTCCCGAAGGAGTTGCTCAGCCGGACGCGGACGCGGTTCCCGGCCGCCCCGGTGGTGACGACGTTGCGGACCGTCCGGTCCGTCAGGCCCTCGGCGCTGGGGCACGTGGATTGCGAGGTGATGCCCTGCACCGGGCTGCCGGCCCAGGCCGTCGCCCACGGGCCGGTGGCGGCCCCGGAGGAGGCCGAGGACGGGACGGCCACGGCGAGCGAGGCGCCCGCGGCGAGGACGGCGGAGAGGGCGACGATGGCGGTGCGTGCGCTGGGTCTGGCCATGGAGCCTCCTGGTCCGATGCCGGTGTCGGTCCTTGCGGTCGCGCACGTGCGGTGGGGGATGGGAAAGCGCCGGGAGTCAGCCCCGGTCGGTGCGGGCCGTCAGTGCGGGCCGTCAGTGCGGGCCGTCAGTGCGGGCCGTCAGTGCCCACGAGGGGTGACGGCCACCCGTTCGAAGGGGGTGGGGGACTTTCCGGTCCAGCGGTAGAGATGGACCTCGCCCTCGTACTTCGGTACGCCGTCGTCGTCCACGGGCCGGGTTTCGGCCACGTAGTAGTAGCCGCGGCCGAGTGCCTCGAAGCCGTACTCGCCGTGGAACTCCCAGCCCCAGATCCCGGTGGCCGGGTCGTACAGCCCGTTCGGACGGAGGGTCAGCAGCTTGCCGGTCTCGGGCTCCGGCTGCCCGGCGATCTCGCCGCGCTCGGGCTCGGCGGTGGCGTCGACGGTGAAGAACGAGTAGTTCGGGAAGCCCGCCTTCTTGCCCCGGTAGACGGCCATGACCCAGTTCTCGGTGTACGGGTCGTACTGCAGGTTCTGCACGCCGTAGGTGGTGTTGCCGGTGTACGCGAAGTACTTCCCGTCGGGGCGCCTGGGGCCGCTGCGGTGCGGCGCGTCCTGGGTCAGCGGCCGCTCGTACTCCCGCCAGTCGCTGATGTCGTACTCGAGGACGACCTGGTGGTCGTTGTCGGTGCGGGAGGTGTTGGAGTAGATCCCGTAGGCGACCATGAGTTTCTGCGGGCCGCCCCGCTCGCCGAAGCCCGGTCCGAAGGAGACGCCGTCGACGCCGCTGCATCCGTAGCGGTGGTCGGCCGTGTCGGCGGTGTCGCCGTCGAAGACGCCGTTCCCGTCCATGTCGGCGGTGAAGTCCTTGACCACCTCGTCGAGATGGACGGCGGTCATGATGCCGTCGCTCTCCGCGTCCATCCCGACCCTATCGATCCGGTCCACGTCGAAGACGGCGATGTAGAACGCCTTCTCCGCCTTGTACTCCAGCGACCCGTAGACGCGCCCGTCCTGGTGGTTGAGGTCGATGTCGCCCAGGTGGCCGGTCAGTCCCTCGACCGTGCCGATGACATGGCCCCGCAGATCGGTCTTCACCAGCGTCTGGGTGAACGACCAGTAGGCATAGCCCTTCTTGGTGTCCACGGTGACGCCCTGGAGATGGCTGGTCGGCCATGCCCCGCCGTAGATGTGTGCCGGCAGCGTGGCGGCAGCCGGCTCCGGAGCCGCGGTGGCGGCGACGCCCGGTGACAGCAGGAGGGCCGATGCGGCCATCGCGGCGACGATGACTACTCTGCGTTTGCGCATGCGTGTTCCCTTCGTCGGGTGCGTCGATGGATCACAGGGCTTGCGGGTTGGCGCAGTGGTGCAAGGGTCGGCCCGTCAGGTAGCGGTCCACCTCCGCGGCGACGATCGCGGCGGCGTTCAGGGCGGTCTGCCTGCTGGCACCGGCGAGGTGCGGTGTCATGACGAGGTGGGGGGTGGTCAGCAGGCGCGAGTCCGCGGGGATCGGCTCGACGGGGTAGACGTCGAAGGCGGCGCCGAAGAGCCGGCCGGCGTCGAGGGCGTCGCAGACGGCGTCGTAGTCGACCAGGGAACCGCGGGCGCAGTTGACCAGCACACCGCCCGGGGGCATGAGCTCGATCCGCCGCCGGGAGAGCAGTCCGGCGGTGTCCGCGGTGGCGCGGGCGTGGACGGTGACGAACGTGGCGCGCCGCATGAGGTCGTCGAGCTCGGTGAGCTCGTACGGGGCGACCTCGGCCGCGGTGGCGAAGGGGTCGGACACCAGTACGTGGGCGCCGAAGCCGCTGACGATGCGGGCGACCCTGGAGCCGACGGCGCCGTGGCCCACGATGCCCACGGTGCTGCCGGCCAGCTCCGGGCCGACCTTGTCGTACATGTAGTAGTCGCCCCGCCAGGTGCCGGCGGTGAGGTCCGTGTGGGTGGCGGGGACGCGGCGGGCCGCGGCCAGCATGAGGGCGACGGTGTGCTCGGCGGTGGCGTCGGCGTTGCGGCCGGGCGCGAAGGTGACGGCGACGCCGTGCCTGGTCGCCGCGTCCAGGTTGGCGTTGACCGGGCCGCCCCTGCTGACGCAGAACAGCCTCAGGTCGGGGCTGGCCTTCAGGATCCGCTCGGTGAGCGGCGCCATCTGCGTGACACAGATCTCCACTTTGTCCAGTGCCTCGATGAGCTGGTCCTCGGTGCCGGAGGCCTCGTGCACCTCGGCGACGTCGCCGAAGGGCTCGACCGGCCAGGGCAGGGTGAGTTCGCGGATGATGGCGTCGGGGGCGACGGGGCGGAGCCGGTCGCGGAAGAGGGAGTTGGAGACGAAGTGGTCGCCGGCGGTCAGGATGGTGGTCACGTGGGTGCTCCCGGGGTCACGGAGGTCACGGGGCGGTTCAGCGCCAGCAGGGAGGGCACGCCGTCGCGGAGGATCAGCTCGTTCAGCGCGCAGTTGGCCAGGAACGGGAAGACCTGGCGGTAGGAGCGCAGCGGCAGCCCCAGCATGCGGCAGAGGGTGAGCCGGATCGCCGTGGAGTGGGCGACGACGAGGACCCGGCCGCCGTCGGGGTGGGTGGCCTTCAGGTCGGCGAGGAACGCCAGGTAGCGGTCGGTCGCCTCCAGGGGGTTCTCGCCTTTGGGGAAGTGGTGGCGCACCGGGTCGTCGTGGAAGGCGGCGAGGTGTTCGGGGAAGCGCCGGCTCATCTCGTCGCGGGTGAGGCCCTCGGCGATGCCGAAGTCAAGTTCTCGCAGCCGCGGGTCCACCTCCAGCGGCAGCCCGGTGCGCGCCGCGCTGTCGCGCGCGGTGTCCAGGGACCGCGCCTGCGGGGAGGCCCAGACGCCGGTCAGGTCCGCCTGCCCGGCCCAGTGGGCGAGCGCGCGGGCCTGGGCGTGGCCGTGCTCGGTGAGGGCGATGTCGCTGCCTCCGGCATACCGGTTCTCGGCGTGCCAGACGCTCTCCCCGTGCCGTACGAAGATGACGTGCAGGCTCATCGCGCGGTCCTCTCTCGCGCGTGGGCGGCGACCGGGCCGGGGAGCCAGCCGCGCTCCGCGAGCAGGTCGACCAGTTCCAGGTAGCGGTCCTCGTGGATGGTTTTCACAGAACTCCGTGGTTCGAGGATGTGGTCGGGGCGCACCATCGCGGCGGCGGCGCCGTCGAGGGTGTCGCGGGTGGACGCGGCCAGGACGGCCATGCCGAGCGCCGGCTGGGCGTGGCGTGGCAGGGTGACCGGGCGCTGGAGCACATCGGCGCGGAGCTGGTTCCACACGGGGTTCCGGGTCGCGCCGCCGGTGAGGACGACGGCGCCGTCCGTCGGGGCGCCGAGGTGGTCCACGTAGTCGAAGCAGAGGCGTTCGGCGTACGCGGCTCCCTGGAGCAGCGCGGCGAACGCCTCGGCCGGTGAGGCGGGCTCCCGGCTGGAGAAGGCGCGGGCGTCCGGGGCGGCGAAGGGGAACCGCTCCCCCGGTGAGACCAGCGGGTAGCGCAGCAGGTCGGTGGGGAGCAGCGGCGCGGCCTGGGCGGTGAGCCGGTCGAGGTCGGCGTGCGCGAACTCCCGGGCGATCAGCCCGGCTCCGACGCTGGAGGCGCCGCCGGGGAGCCAGTGGCCCGACGGGGAGCGGTGGGAGTAGAGGACGCCGTGGGGGTCGCGTACGAGGTCCTCGCTGACGCCTTTGAGCACCAGGGTGGTGCCCATGACGGAGTTCCAGCTGCCGACGGCGGTCGCGCCGGAGCCGAGTTGGGCGGCGCAGCCGTCGGTCATCCCGGCGACGACGGGGGTGCCCTCGGTGAGGCCGCACTCGGCGGCGGCGGTGGCGCAGACGCCGCCGATGACCGTGCCGGGCAGGACGAGTCCGGGCAGCAGCCGGGAGTCGATGTCCAGGGCCGCGAGCACCTCCTCGGGCCATGTCACGGTGGCGGCGTCGGCGCCGGTCTTGAGGGCGTTGCTGGTGTCGGTGGGCACGTCGTGGCCGACGAGAGCACGGTTGACGACGTCGTTCTGGTGGGCCAGCCGCCAGCCGTCGGCGGCGGCCCGGGGGTTCCGGTCGAGCAGCCAGCGCAGCTTGGGCAGGCTCCAGGAGCGCTGCATCCGGCGGTAGCCGGCCTTCTTCCACTGCTGTTCGCCGACGGCGTTGACCTGGTCCGCCTCCGGGCCGGCGCGGCCGTCGTCGTACATCAGGGCCGGGGTCGTGCATCTGCCGCCGCGGTCCATCAGGGCGATGGTGCCGGACGTGGCGTCGACGGCCATGCCCCGGACGCGGCCTAGGTCGGCGCCGGCGGCGCGGGCCCGGCCGATCGCGGCGCAGACCGCCGGCCACCAGGAGTGCGGGTCCTGTTCGTGGCGGTCGCCGCGGCGGCGGCTGCTCAGCGGGGCGGAGCCCTCGCCCAGCAGCCGGCCGTCGGATGCGGCGACCACGGCCCGGACGCCCTGGGTGCCCAGGTCGATGCCCAGCCAGGCGTCCTCGTCGTACCGGGTCATGCGCCGGCACCACCGATGGGGCCGCTCCCGCCGCTCCCGCCGTTCTCGCTGCTTCCGCCGCCGTCGTGCCAGGCCGGCCGGTGGGTCTCCCTGAGCCGCAGGAAGCCGCGGTAGCGGTCGCCGTAGCCGTCGGCGGTCCGCGGGTCCGGCTCGTAGGTGGCGGCGGTGCGCACGTGCCGGTCGGCGGCGGTGCGGAAGCCGGGCTCGCGGCCGGTGGCGACCAGGCCGGTGAGCCAGGCGCCGCGGGCGCCGACCTCCGCGTCGGCGGGGATGGTCACGGGCAGCCCGGTGACGTCGGCGATGAGCCGCATCCAGAAGTCGCTTCGGGTGCCGCCGCCGCAGAGCGCCAGCCGGTCCGGCCGGGCGGGCGACGCGGACAGGCAGTCGCGGATGGCCATGGTCACTCCCTCCACCAGCGCGCGGGCGACGTCCTCGCGGCCCGCCTCCAAGGACAGGCCGGCCAGCGAGCCGCGGGCGGCCGGGTCGAAGAACGGCGCGCGCTCGCCGGCGGGCGAGAGGTAGGGCAGGAACCGCACCCCGGCGGCGTCGGGCCGGCCCTGTGCCGCCAGGGCCATCAGCTCGGCGACGGAGTCGAGGCCGAGCATCCGGGTGCCCCAGTCCAGCACATCGCCCCCGCTCATGGTGGGGAAGGCGCGCAGGTAGCGGTCCGGCACCCCGAGGGTGACGGTGATGCCCACCGGCTCCACCGGTTCCTCGGTGACCACCTCGTCGGTGACGATCTCCGTGGACAGGGTGGTGCCGAGGATGCAGCAGGCCTGTCCCGGGGACACCGCGCCCGCGCCGATGGCGGTGGCGCAGATGTCGTACGGGGCGAGCACCACGGGGATGCCGGCCGGCAGTCCGGTCTCCTCGGCCGCCGCGGCGGTCAGGGCGGTGACGCGGTGGTCGTCGTCGCGCAGGTCGGGCAGCAGCCGCCGGGCCCAGGGCATGCCGTACAGCTCGAACAGCTGGTCGGACCAGGCGCGCTTGCGTACGTCCAGGAACGGCGCCGAGGCGTCGGACTCGTCGACGGCCGCCTCGCCGGTCAGCCGCAGGTAGAGCCAGCCGCCGCAGGTCAGCACCTGGCTGGAGCGCTCGATCCGCTCGGGGTCGTGGGCGCGCAGCCAGGCGAGCACGGCATGGGGCATGCCGGTGGACAGCCGGGAACCGCAGATGCGGAACGCCTCGTGGACAGTGCCGTCGCGCTCCCAGCCGGTGAGCAGGTCGGCGGCCCTGCCGTCGTTCCACAGCACGGCCGGCCCGGTGGGGCGGTCGCGGTCGTCGACGAGCCAGGCGCCGTCGCCCTGGGCGGTGACGGCGACCATGTCCGGCGGTTCGGGCAGTTGGGCGGTGACCTCGCGGGTGGCGTCGGCCACCGCGGCCCACACCTCGGTCATGTCCTGCTCGGACCAGCCGGGGTGCGGGCGCAGCACCCGGGTCGGGCGGCGGCCGACGGCCAGTTCGGTGCCGTCGTCGGCGTAGCCGACGGCCTTGACGAGCGTGGTTCCGGCGTCGATGGCGATCGCGGTCACCTGCCTCATCCCCTTCCGTGTGCCTGCCGCGAGCGGCGGGCGGCGGAGTCGAGGGCGACGGCGACGATCAGCACCGCACCCGTGATCACGAACCGGTACGAGGAGTCGAGGTTGAGCAGCGTGAGGCCGCTGGAGATCGACTGGATGACCAGCACGCCGAGGAGCGCGGCGAAGGCCGATCCGCGCCCGCCGAACAGGCTGGTCCCGCCGATCACCGCGGCGGCGATGGCGTTGAGGTTGACGTCCGCGGTGCCGGTGCTCTGGTTGGCGGCGGCCAGCCGGGCGGCGAAGAGGATGCCGCCGAACGCGGCCAGGCCGGAGCACATGACGAACGCCGAGGTGTAGACGCGCGGCACGTCGATGCCGGCCCGGCGGGCGGCCTCCGCGTTGCCGCCGACGGCGTAGATCGACCGGCCGAACCTGGTGCGGCGCAGCGTGTAGTGCACCGCCAGCACCAGGGCGACGAAGAGGACGAACATCCAGGCGACGCCGCGGGTGCGGTTGAGGTAGTAGACGGCGAACAGCAGCACCGCGAGCAGCAGCAGCGACCGCGCGAGCAGCCACTGGAGCGACGAGGAGGACAGGCCCGCGCGGCGGCGGCTGCGGCTGCGGATCCACCCGGCGGCCAGGAGCCCGCCGGCGGCGGCGACGGCCAGCAGGTAGGACAGCCAGGCGGGGACGAACCACACCTGGGCGAACTTCACCAGGGCGGAGTCGTAGGGGATGTTGATGGCGTTCTGTCCGCGCAGCAGCCACAGCTGGGCGCCGAGGAAGGCCAGCAGCCCGCCCAGGGTGGCGACGAAGCTGGGCACGCCGAAGCGGTTGAGCGCCTGCCCGTAGATCCAGCCGATCAGGCAGCCGGCGGCCAGGGCCGCGAGGATCGCCAGCACCGTGGGCTGCTCGTGCCGGACCATGACGACCGCCGTGGTGGCGGCGGAGACGCCGCTGACCGAGCCGACGGAGAGGTCGATCTGGCCGGCCAGCAGCACGCAGACGATGCCGAGCGCGATGACGCCGATCGGCACCATGTCGAAGGACAGGTTCACCAGGTTGGTGCTGGAGAGGAACGTCCGGTTCAGGGCCTGGAAGATCGTCCAGATCACCACGATGCCGGCGACGACGGGCAGCATGCCCAGGTCGCCGTCGCGCACCCGGCGGGCAGCGGCGCGGAGGTGCCCGCCGATGCCCTGCGGGGCGGTGAGGCGTTCGTCCTGGAGGTCGGTGGCCGGTGCCACCGAGGTGTCGAGGGAGGTCACGGCGCTTCCTTCTCTGTCCGCGGGGTGGCGGCGCGGCGGGCGGCGCGCCGCGCGACCACGTTGTCGGCCGCGCCGGTGATCGCGGCCACGACGTCCTGCGAGGAGACGTCCGCGGCGTCGAACACGCCGTTGTTGCGGCCCAGCCTGAGCACCGCGACGCGGTCGGCGACCGCCCGGACGTCCTCCATGTTGTGACTGATCATCACCACGCCGAGCCCGTTCTCGCGCAGCCGCTCGATCAGGTCGAGCACCTCGGCGGTCTGCGCGACGCCGAGTGCGGCGGTGGGCTCGTCGAGGAGGATGACCTTGGGATCGCCCAGCAGGCAGCGGGCGACGGCGACGGTCTGCCGCTGACCGCCGGACAGGGCGGCCACCGGCACGTCGAGCGTGGGGATCCTCGCGGAGAGCTCGCGCAGCAGCCGCCAGGAGTCCTTCTCCATCGCGACGTCGTCCAGCATCCAGGGGCGCAGCTCCTGGCCCAGGAACAGGTTGGCCTTGACGTCGAGGTTCTCGCAGAGCGCCAGGTCCTGGTAGACGGTGGCGATGCCCATCTCGCGGGCGGCGGCCGGCGAGTCGAGGCGGACCTCCTCGCCGCGGAAGAGGATGGTCCCCGCGTCGGGTGCGTGGACGCCCGAGAGGACCTTCACCAGCGTGGACTTGCCGGCGCCGTTGTCCCCGACGATGGCCACGACCTCGCCGGCCGCGACGTCGAGGTCGATGTCGGTCAGCGCGGCGACCGCGCCGAACTGCTTGCAGATCCCGCGCAGCGACAACACGGAGTCGGTGGCGGCGCCGGGAGCGGCGGGGGCTGTCGTCATGGCCCTTCCTCGGTCCGGGAGTCCGCTACTTGATGCCCAGCCGCTCGCAGCCGGCGGCGTACGGGCGGGTGCACACGTCCTTGACCTCGAGCACGCCCTCGGGGCCGAAGATGACCTTCTTGAGGTTCTTCTGTGTCACGACCGTCGGCTGGAACAGCCGTGACGGTGTGTTGAAGAGCGTGGTGTCGGCCTTGGGCTTCTTGCCCTGCATGAGGTCGTGCGCGACCTCGGCTGCCGCCTCGGCGACGATCTTGATCGGCTTGGAGATGGTGTTGTACTGGTCGCCCGCGACGATGCGCTGGACGGCGGCGAGTTCGGCGTCGTTGCCGGTGACCGGCGGAACGGCGACCTCCGCGGCCTTGAACGCGGCGATGGAGCCGCCGCCGGTGCCGTCGTTGGCCGCGACCACGCCCGCGATGCGGCCCCGGTACTGGGCTATCTGCCCGCTCACCCACTGCTGGGCCTTCTCCGGTGACCAGTCGGGCGTGTCGTACTCGGCGAGCAGCTTCAGGCCGCTGTCGTCGACGGCCTGGTGGATGCCCTTCTTGATCAGTCCGGCCGCCGCGTCCGTGGGCGAGCCGTTGACCTCGAGCAGCCCGCCCTTGGCCTTGGTCTCCTTCAGGTGGTCGACCAGGGACTGGCCGATGGACCGGCCGATGGCCTCGTTGTCGAACGACACGTAGAAGTCGGCCGGCTTGGCGGGGATGGGCCGGTCGTAGGCGACCACCTTGACGCCCTGGGACTGTGCCGTCCGCACGATCGTCGCCGCGGACTGCGAGTCCACCGGGTCGATCACGAGCACCTTGGCGCCCTGTGCCATGGCGGAGTTGGCCTGCTGCTGCTGGAGCGAGGCGTCGCTGTCGGCGTTCTGGTAGATGACCTTGCACTGCGCGCACAGTTCGGCCATGCGCTTCTTGAACAGCGGTGCGTCGTACTGCTCGTAGCGAGTGGAGGCGAGGTCGGGCATCAGGAACGCGACCTTGCCCGAGCCCGGACCACCGCCCTTCGCGGTGTCCGCGGTGCCCGGCTCCTCGGCGCACGCGGTGAGGCTGCCCAGCGCGAGGATGCCGGCGAGAGCGAACCCGGGCAGTTTCCTCATGTTCCACTCCTTCGTGGGGCCGTTCCGGGGACGGTGGATTGCTGTGAGGTGCAGCACACGTAACCTGTGGGCTCGCGAAAGTGTCAACTAATCCTGAGAATTGAACATCAAGGGTTCACATTTGATCGCCTACGATGTTCGTCAAGCCGGTGCGTTCTCACATCGGCAGGCCGTGTCCGGTGCCGACTCTCCAGCGACACGGGTCGGTCGCTCCCGTGCCGCCTCGGGGGGATCACGACAGGCGGGACGAAACCGGCGCACCCGAAGATGTTCGCTTCACAGAAAACGAACAGGAGCCATCCATGGGGGAAGAAGTGCGGCCGCCGGACGGTGAGGGCGGGCGAAAGCCGCGCGAGCGTCGGGAGCAGATCAAGAGCCGCGTCGTGGACGAGGGGTTCGTCCGGATCGAACAGCTCGCAAAGGAGCTGGGCGTGACCCCGATGACCATCCGGCGCGACCTCGACCACTTGCAGAGCAAGGGATGGCTGCGCAAGGTGCGCGGCGGGGCGACGGCGCAGCCCTCGACGGCGTTCCACGGGGACGTCCGTCACCGCACGCGGGCCATGGCCGAGGAGAAGGAGGCCCTCGCCCGCACCGCGCTGCCGCTGGTCAAGCCCGGGCAGTCGGTCATCGTCGACGACAGCACCACGGCGCTCGCCCTCGCCCGGCTGCTCACGCGGCGCGCGCCGCTGACGGTCATCACCAACTTCGTGCCCGCGACCCAGGTCCTCGCCGGCAGCCCGGGCATCGAGCTCATCTCACTCGGCGGCACCTACTTCCCCGCCTACGACGCCTTCCTCGGCGTCCGCACCGTCGACGCCGCGGCCAGCCTCCACGCCGACCTGCTGTTCGCCTCGACGACGGCCATCACCCGCGGCCACTGCTACCACCAGTCACAGGAGACGGTGGCGGTGAAGCGGGCACTGATGGCCGCCGGCCACCGCAAGGTCCTGCTGGTGGACCACACCAAGTTCCGGCGCCGCGGCCTCTACCAACTGGCCCCCGTGACGGCCTTCGACCTCGTCATCGTCGATCCCGGCATCCCCCCGGCCGACCTCGACGCGCTCCAGGCGCAGGGCGTGGACGTCATCGTGGCCGGCCGGGAGTGACCGGGCGTCCTGGTGCCGTCCGGGAGCCAAGATCGATTGTCAGTGGTGGGTGACACGATGGAGACATCGATTCGGAAGGAACGAGGGGGAGCCGTCATGTCCAAAACCCAGAACTACATCAACCACGTCGCTCTTGTGCTGGATGCCAGTTCGTCCATGTCGCACCTGAGCCGCACGGTCGTCGACGTCGCCGACCAGCAGATCGCGTACCTGGCCCGGCGGTCGAGGGAGCTGGACCAGGAAACCCGTGTCACGGTGTACGTGTTCGCCGACAAGGTGGAGTGCGTCATCTACGACAAGGACGTGCTGCGGATGCCGTCGCTGAAGCAGCTGTACCGGGTCGGTGGCATGACCGCACTGCTGGCGGCCGCGCTGAAGTCGCAGCGGGAGCTGGCGCAGACCGCTCAACTGTACGGCGACCACAGCTTCCTGACGTTCATACTCACCGACGGGCAGGAGAACGCCAGCCATCGCTGCCCGGACGCCCCTGCCCGGGATCCGCGTGAACTGGTCGACGCCGTGGCCGAGATGATCAGGACGCAGGAGGACAACTGGACGCTGGCCGTCCTGGTGCCGGACCAGATGGGCAGGCGCGAGGCCATGCAGTGCGGCTTCCCGAAGGACAACGTCGCCATCTGGGACGCCACGAGCACCCAGGGTCTGGAGGAGGCAGGGCAGGTCATCCAGCTGGCCACCGAGAAGTTCATGGTGGGCCGCACCAAGGGCATCCGGGGATCGCGGGCGGTGTTCTCCGTGGGCGCGGAGGCGGTCAACAAGGACACCATCGAGGCGGCCGGCCTCACCCCGGTCAGTCCGTCGGAGTACCAGCTGCTCCCGGTGGACCGTGAGGCGGCGATCCGGGACTGGGTCGTCGAGCGCGGGCACACCTACCGTACCGGTGGTGCGTTCTACCAGCTGAGCAAGTCGGAGAAGATCCAGGCGCGGAAGCAGATCGCGGTGCTGGAGAAGAAGACCGACCGGGTGTACTCGGGGCCGGAGGCCCGAGCCCTGCTGGGCCTGCCGGACGTGGAAGTCCGCGTCAAGCCGGACCACAACGACGACTTCACCATCTTCGTGCAGAGCACCAGCGTGAACCGGAAGCTCGTGCCGAACACGCGGCTGCTGCTGATGCTCTGACGCCGTGCAACCTCCCTCGGGTCCCGGCGGCCTCGTCGTGCCGGCGTCCGTCAGTTCAGTTCCGTCAGCCGGCGTTCGAGGAAGCGTCGTTCGGCGCCGTCGTCCGTGAGCCGTCTGGCACGCCGGTAGGCGTCACGTGCCTCGTCGGTGCGCCCGAGGCGTCGTAGCAGGTCGGCCCTGGTCGAGTGCAGGTAGCGGTAGTCGTCGAGACGGAGCTGGTCGACGATGCGCAGGCCGGCCTCGGGGCCTTCGGTCTCGGCGACGGCGATGGCGCGGTTCAGCTCCGCGACGGGCGAGCCGGTGCGACGGGCGAGTTCGCCGTACAGTGCCGCGATCTGTGCCCAGTCGCACGGTGTCTCGGTGTGCAGAGAGGCGATCGCGGCCTGCAGGACGTAGGGGCCGCGGCCGCCCAGGGCGATCGCCCGGTCGAGCTGGGCGCGGCCGGCGGCGATCTGCCCGGTGTTCCACCGGGACCGGTCCTGATCGTCGAGCAGCACCAGTTCGCCGTCGCTGAACCGCGCCTCGCGTCGGGAGTCGTGCAGCAGCATCATCGCCAGCAGCCCGTGCACGTCGGGCTCGTCGGGCAGCAGTTCGGCCAGCGCGCGGCCCAGCCAGATCGCCTCCCCCACGAGTTCGTCGCGGCCGCCGTAGCCCTCGTTGTAGATCAGGTAGACGACGGCGAGAACGGCGTCGAGGCGCTCGCGGAGCAGGTGGGGCGGTGGCACGCGGAACGGAATGCCCGCTGCTTTGATCTTGCGTTTGGCCCGCACCAGCCGCTGCGCCATCGTGGGCTGCGGTACCAGGAAGGCTCGGGCGATCTCGTCGGTGGTGAGCCCGCCGAGGGTGCGCAGGGTGAGCGCCACCTGCGCCTCGATCGCGAGCGCCGGGTGGCAGCAGGTGAAGATCAGTTCCAGGCGTTCGTCGGGAAACGTCATGGTGTTCATGGGCATCTCCACGGGCACCTCCGCACGGTCGTCGTCGGCGAGCAGGCCGTACTTGGTGGCGAGGACCCGGTCGCGGCGGATGCGGTCCGTCGCGTGGTTGCGAGCCGTCGTCATCAGCCAGGCGCGCGGGTTGCCGGGGATGCCGTCGCGTGGCCACCGGTCGGCGGCGACGGCGAACGCCTCCTGGGCGGCTTCCTCGGCGACGTCGAAGTCGCCGATTGAGGACGCGCCCGTCGGCGATCTCCGGACCGACGGCCGAGCCGGTGACCGCGACGCCCGGGTGCTGGCTCTCGGAGATGTGGAAG
>NZ_JBEXZD010000108.1:0-28246 GCF_040628575.1 Streptomyces sp. NPDC006393 | reverse complement strand
GTACCAGGCGCCGTACAGGGCCCGCTCCCGCTCCACCAGCAGCGGCATCGCGTCGGAGGCGGTGACCAGCTCCCGCAGCGGATACCGGGCCAGCACCGCGTCCACCTCCGGCGTCAACGCCGCCGCCAGCCGGGACGCGGCCGGCCGGCTCTCGTCCCGCAGGGCGAGCACGGCGGCCAGGACGATCTCCCGTTCGCCGCTCTCCTCCGGGACCCCGGCCGCCGCCCGCTCGTACAGCCGGGCGCCCTCCTCCAGGACCAGCTCGGTGTCCTGCCCCGCCGGGATCTTGATCCGGGCGTGATGGCGCCAGGTGGCGACCGGATCCGACCAGGCCTCGACCGTGTACGTCCAGCGGCCCGGCTCGCCCGCCGTCACGGTGGCGCCCCACCGGTCGGTGCCGGGCGCCAGCTCGCGCATCGGCGTCCAGGGACCCGGACGGCCCTGCGGATCGCGCAGGACGACGTTCGCGGCCACGGCGTCATGGCCCTCGCGGAACACGGTGGCCGTGACCTGGAACGACTCGCCGGTCACCGCCTTGGCGGGCCTGCGGCCGTGCTGGACGACCGGCCGGACGTCAAGCACGGGGATCCGGCCGACGGCGGTGGCGTGGCCGACGGGATCTTGCTCCGGCCTCGCGCCCGGGTCCGGGGTCCTGGCCCGGTCCGGGGTCGGGGCCACGGTGTCGGCGCTCTTGCGGTGTGCGCTGCTCGTGCTGGTGGTCGGGGGTGGTGCCGAGTGGTGCGTGGCGGGCATGACCGCTCCTGTCCGCGTCAACGAGTGTGTAGGGCGGATATCCGTGGGGAGGTGGGTCCTGCGTGTCTACTGTCGGTTGTACCGGAGGAGCCTTCCCACCCTATTCGGGTGAGCAATCCGGCACTTTGTTAACTACTCACGCGTATGTCCACACACAAAGTTGGCCTCGTCTTGGCCCGCTCGCCAGGCGCGGCCCCAGCGGCACCCGCACCGGCACGGGTACCGTTTTGTGTGACGGGGCGCACAGTGTCGTGCGTCCTTCCAGCGAAGCGCACCGTGCCGTGCGTCCATCAGCGAACGCGCCGAGGTGGAAAGAGTGAAGGCGATCCGTCGGTTCACCGTCCGTCCCGTTCTTCCCGAGCCCTTGCAGCCCCTCAGCGAGCTGGCCCGCAATCTGCGCTGGTCCTGGCACGCCGAGACGCGCGACCTCTTCCAGTCCGTCGACCCCGAGCGCTGGGCCTCCTCGGGCGGCGACCCGGTACGGCTCCTCGGCAGCGTGCGCCCGGCGCGGCTGGCCGAGCTGGCCGGTGACCGCCGCTTCCTGCGCCGGCTCACCGCCGCCGCGGACGACCTGCGCGACTACGTGACCGGCGACCGCTGGTACCAGGGTCGCTCCGACGGCCTGCCGGCCGCCGTCGCCTACTTCTCGCCGGAGTTCGGCATCACGGCCGCCCTGCCGCAGTACTCCGGCGGCCTCGGCATCCTCGCCGGCGACCATCTCAAGGCGGCCAGCGACCTCGGCGTCCCGCTGATCGGGGTGGGCCTGCTCTACCGGCACGGCTACTTCCGGCAGACGCTGTCCCGGGACGGCTGGCAGCAGGAGCACTACCCGGTCCTCGACCCCAACGAGCTGCCCGTCACCCGGCTGAGGGAGGCCGACGGCAGCCCCGCCCGGGTCTCGCTCGCCCTGCCCCGCGGCCGGGCGCTGCACGCCCGGATCTGGGTGGCCCAGGTCGGCCGGATCCCGCTGCTGATGCTGGACTCCGACGTGGAGGAGAACGACCTCGGCGAGCGCGGGGTGACCGACCGGCTCTACGGCGGCGGCAGCGAGCACCGGCTGCTCCAGGAGATGCTGCTGGGCATAGGAGGGGTGCGCGCGGTCCGGACGTACTGCCGGCTCACCGGGCATCCCGAGCCGGAGGTGTTCCACACCAACGAGGGCCACGCCGGGTTCCTCGGGCTGGAGCGGATCGCCGAGCTGTGCGACCACGGGCTGGATTTCGACGCGGCCCTGGAGGCGGTGCGCGCGGGCACGGTCTTCACCACCCACACGCCCGTCCCGGCCGGCATCGACCGCTTCGACCGCGAGCTGGTCGCCCGCCACTTCGGACCCGAGGCCGAGCTGCCCGGCATCGACGTCGAGCGGATCCTCCGGCTCGGCATGGAGACCTACCC
The DNA here is from genome assembly GCF_040628575.1 of Streptomyces sp. NPDC006393. NCBI lineage: Bacteria > Bacillati > Actinomycetota > Actinomycetes > Kitasatosporales > Streptomycetaceae > Streptomyces > Streptomyces sp. NPDC006393. The sequence goes on along the minus strand of NZ_JBEXZD010000108.1, from coordinate 26,098 downwards.
GGGCGGCGAGCCCAACCTGTTCAACATGGCGGTGATGGGGCTCAGGCTCGCCCAGCGGGCCAACGGCGTGTCGCTGCTGCACGGCAGCGTCAGCCGGGGGATGTTCTCCGGGCTGTGGCCGGGATTCGACCCCGACGAGGTGCCGATCACCTCGGTGACCAACGGCGTGCACGCCCCGACCTGGGTGGCGCCGGAGGTGTTCCGGCTGGGCGCCCGGCAGATCGGCGCGCAGCGCACCGAGGACGCGCTGTCCGTGGGCGGCTCCGACCGCTGGGACGCGGTCGCCGACATTCCCGACGAGGACATCTGGGAGCTCCGCCGCGAGCTGCGGGAGCAGCTGGTCGTGGAGGTGCGCAGGCGGCTGTGGGCGTCCTGGCGGCAGCGCGGCGCGGGGACGGCCGAGCTGGGCTGGATCGACGGCGTGCTGGACCCGGACGTGCTGACGATCGGCTTCGCGCGCCGGGTGCCCTCCTACAAGCGTCTGACGCTGATGCTGCGCGACCGCGACCGGCTGATGGACCTGCTGCTGCACCCCGAACGGCCGATCCAGATCGTGGTCGCGGGCAAGGCGCACCCCGCGGACGACGGCGGCAAGCGCCTCGTCCAGGAACTGGTCCGCTTCGCCGACGACCCGCGGGTGCGGCACCGGATCGTCTTCCTGCCCGACTACGGCATGGCGATGGCGCAGAAGCTGTACCACGGCTGCGACGTGTGGCTGAACAACCCCCTGCGCCCGCTGGAGGCCTGCGGCACCTCCGGGATGAAGGCGGCCCTCAACGGCTGCCTCAACCTCTCCGTGCTGGACGGCTGGTGGGACGAGTGGTACCAGCCCGACTTCGGCTGGGCCATCCCGACCGCGGACGGCATCGGCTACGACACCGAGCACCGTGACGACCTCGAGGCAGCCGCGCTGTACGACCTGCTGGAGCAGCGGGTGGCACCCCGTTTCTACGAGCGGGGCCGGGGCGGGCTGCCCGACCGCTGGATCGAGATGGTCCGCCGCACCCTGACCCTGCTGGGTCCGAAGGTGCTGGCGGGGCGCATGGTCCGCGAGTACGTCGACCGCCTGTACGCGCCCGCCGCCCACGCCCACCGCGCCCTCGGCCCGGAGGCGGCGCGGGAACTGGCGGCCTGGAAGGCGCGGGTGCGGGCGGCCTGGCCCGAGGTGACGGTCGACCACGTGGAGACCTCCACCCCGGTCGCCGAACGCGCGGAGGCGCCCTCGGCCACGGCCTCCGCCGAGCTGGGCTCGACCCTGGGCCTTCGGGTGCGGGTCGGTCTGGGCAGCCTCGGCCCCGACGACGTCGAGGTCCAGGCGGTCTCCGGCCGGGTCGACGAGGAGGACCGCATCACGGACGCCACCACGGTCCCGCTGAAGCCGAACGGCGCCCCCGACGCCGACGGCCGCTGGGTCTACGAGGGCCCGCTCTCCCTGGACCGCACCGGTCCCTACGGCTACACGGTGCGCATCCTGCCCACCCACCGCCTCCTCGCCTCCGGCGCGGAGCTCGGCCTGGTGACCGTGCCCCCCGAGGAGGCCGGGGAGGGGGCGGGAGTGCTGCTGCGCTAGCGACCGCCCGAAGGCGGGGCCGCGCGCACGGGCCGTGAGGCTCGGCCGGGGCCACCGGGCCCGGGCCACCGGACCGCGGCCACCGTGGAAGGACTCGGGCCCCCGGCCCCGTCGCCCGTGGGGCGACAGGAGCCGGGGGCCCTGGGTGGTGCGGCGGCAGGGGTGTCAGATCACGAAGTTGTAGATCTGCCAGCCCTTCCCGATCGTGGTGCGCTTGCCGAACGGCGCCGTCGCGCTGCCGGTGCCCTTGTAGAACCACAGCACGCCGGAGGTGTCCCGGGCGATGAGGTCGGCGACCCCGTCACGGTCGAGGTCGCTGACGCCCGCGAGCGTGTTGTAGATCTGCCAGCCCCCGCCGATCCGGGTGCGCGCCGCGAACGGCGCCGACGTCTGGCCGGTGCCCTGGTACAGCCACAGCACACCCGACGTGTCGCGGGACACGAAGTCGGGCTTGCCGTCACCCGTGATGTCCCCGGTGGAGGTCATCAGGTTGTAGGTGCTCCAGCCGCCGCCGACCCGCTGGCGGGCGAGGAACTGCCCCTTCGTCGTGTTCGTGCCCGTGCCCGGGTACAGCCAGAGCACACCCGAGGAGTCCCGGGCCATCAGGTCGGGCTTCCCGTCACCGGTCAGGTCCCGGGCGCCCCACAGGGCGTTGTAGGTGTTCCAGCCGCCGCCCACCTGCACCCGGGACAGGAACGGCTGGTTCGGCTTGCCGCTGCCCTGGTAGTACCAGAGCGTCCCGCTCCCGTCGCGCGCCACCACGTCGCCCGTGCCGTCCGCGCGCAGCGCGGTCATCGGAGTGACGGTGTTGTACGTGTTCCAGCCGCCGCCGACCCGGTAGCGGCTGTAGAACGGCGCGGAGGCGCTGCCCGTGCCCTGGTACTGCCAGAGCACGCCGGAGCTGTCGCGGGCGACCGCGTCGTAGCGGTCGGTGCCCGGGTCGGGGGCGGTGCCGGTGGCCGTCTCCACGTCGCTCGACTTCACCCAGGCGATGCGGTGGTTGTAGCGGATCGGGTAGAAGGTCTGCGTGCCCGTGACCAGGGTCCTGTCGTGGTCCGCGGTGCCCGCGTAGGTGCCCGCGTACCAGTAGTCGCCCGGCTGCGCCGGACCGGCCTGCACGTACGCCTGGCCCGAGGGGACGCTGTACTTCGACAGCGACGCGTCGTTGTCCTTCTGCACGTCCACACCGGTGCCGGTGTAGGCGGCGTCCTCCGGGTAGGCGCGTCCGTACACCGGGACGGAGGTGGCGCCCGCCTTGGCCTTCAGCACCTTGGCGCCGGACGTGGCGACCGGGGCGGTGAACTGGCCGCTGGGGTTGTAGAACCAGGCCTTCTTGCCGCCGTACCAGATGGCCGTCCAGTTGGTCTGGGACTCGGCGACGACGTACTCGCCACCGGCCACGACCTTGTTGCCCCAGTTGGGCGCGTCGGTCGCCTTGACCGTCGGCATGTACGGGTCCGTGATCATGCTGGAACCGGTCGACGGGGACGTGTACAGGTAGCCGAAGTTGGCAGGCTGCTTGGCGACCGTGCTCCCGCCGTACGTCAGCGTCGGCTGGTTGGCCGTCGTGAACGGCGGCACCACCCGGACCACCTGGCCGGCCTTGAGCGGACCGCCCGCGCCGCCGCTGCCGGTGGGCGCGCCCAGCAGGGACATGTAGCGGTTCCAGTCCCAGAACGGGCCCGGGTCCCAGTGCTGCGAGGCGACGTTCGCGTCCAGGACGCCCGGCACCTCGTCGTGGCCGATGATGTGCTCGCGGTCCAGCGGGATGTCGAACCGGGCCGCCAGGTACTTCACCAGGGCCGCGGACGACTCGTACTGGGAGGGGGTGTACCAGCTGCCGTCCTTGACGGCGTAGCCCTCGTGCTCGATCCCGATCGAGTGCATGTTGACCGTCTTGTTGGCCGCGTGCCAGGCCTCGTCCTTGGTGGCCACCATCTGGGTGACCAGACCGTCGGACGCACGGATCAGGTAGTGGGTGCTCGCGTAGGTGGCCGAATTCTGGAAGGTGGCCAGCGACCCCTGGTAGTCACCCTCGGTGTCGTGGATGACGATGTAACGGATGTCCTCGCCGTTTGAGGGGCGGTTGGACACGTTGTAGTTGCCGAAGTCGTCCGGGGTGCTGCTGTTCTGCTTGAACGCGGCGGGCTTGAAGTCGCAGTTGAGGCCCGAGGGGCACTCCGGAGCCTGGGCGGTGGTGTAGGTCGCCTGGTTCGCCAGCGGCACCTTCGCCGGGACCGCGGGGGTCACGGAGGGAGCCGCGGGCAGGGTCACCTGCTGGCCGTCCGCGGTGACGCTGCTCTGCCCCTCGCGGATGGTGTCGAAGACGCGCTTGGCGAACAGCGCCGCGCCCTTGGTGTCGGGCGACTGGCTGTAGCGTGCGACGGCCGGGTACCACTGGCCGGGGTCGGCCGACAGCGAACGGCCGGAGTCGCGCTGGTACTCGGCCAGCAGTGCGGCACCGGCGCGGATGCTCTGCTCGGTGTCGTTCTGCACGTCCTGGACGGACTTGTCGATGAGCTTCGCGCCCTTGTCCAGCGTGTGCAGCCGCGGATCGTCGGTGTCGACGGCCGACGGGGCCGATTTGAGGGCGCGTGCGGCGTCGAAGTGCTTGGAGACGGCCGGGTCGCCACTCATGTTGAGGTGGGACAGCCGCTCCTTGTCGGTGGGCTTCTCCACGTCGTCGGAGGTGACCCGGGTCAGCCCCATCACGTTGTACGAGCCCGTGGTGCTCGGCTCACCGTCGTGCGAGTCCCACAGCGACGACTGGTACGAGACGGCCATGAGGACGCTCTTGGGAACGTCGAACTCGCGGGCCGCCTGGTCGAACTCCTGCTGCAAGCGCGCACTGGCCGCGACGGGAGGCGTGTCCGTCGAGTCCTGCGCGGCGATGGCGATGGTTCCGGCCGCCGCCGTGACGACGACACCGGACGCCACGCCGTATATCAGGAACCGTCTCTTCCGGGTCAATCGATGACGTTTCAAACCCCACCCCTGTGCAGTTCTTCATCGGAGGAAGCGCAATCTAGCAAGCCTCATAAGTCCCAGCGGACACAGGGGACCCAGCGTTACTCGGGCTGGAACTCCGCGCACAGCCGGCGCAGCACCGTTCCGCAGCGACGTGCGTAGGCGTGCTGGAAGCCGCGGGTCGCCGGGCCGCCGGCGCGGGCGTACCACTTGGCGGGGCGGCTGAAAGCGCTCACCGTCAGCCAGACCGTGCCGTCGCCGGTGCGGTCGACGACGAAGGACTCCTCGCCGGTCTCCGGGTGGCCGGGCAGGGTGCCGTAGGCCCAGCCGGCGCGGCGGGGTTCGTCCACCGTCCACACGATCCGGCAGGGGGCCTTGATCATCCCGGCGAGGGTGACCGTGACGTCGGCGCCGGGGACGGCGCGGTCGGTCGAGGCGCCGATGCCCACGCCGATGGCGCGGTGCAGCTCCCAGGTCAGCACGGCCTCGGCGGCGCGCCGGAACACCTCCTCGCCCTCACCGATGCGGGTGCGCACGTGCAGGGGGTGGAAGCCGGGCGGGCAGTGTCCCTGCTCGCGGGTCGCGCCGACCTCCTCGTAGGTGAAGTCCTCCGAAGACATGGGACCCAAGCCTAGGGGGTGCCCAGGGGGTCGCGGAGCGGCGCCCGGGAGTCGGGTCTCCCGGGCGCCGCCCCTCGTCAGCTGCCCCCTGTTCAGTTGACGTTGACCGCGGACCAGGCCGCGGCGACCGTCTTGTACTCGGTGCTCGTCGAGCCGTACAGGGCCGACGCCGCGTTCAGGGTCGCCGTGCGGGCGGCCTTGTAGTTGGTCGTCGACGTCATGTACGTGGTCAGCGCCTTGTACCAGATCTGGAGCGCCTTGGCCCGGCCGATGCCGGTGACCGTGGAGCCGTTGTACGTCGGCGAGTTGTAGCTGACGCCGTTGATGGACTTGGCGCCGCTGCCCTCGCTCAGCAGGTAGAAGAAGTGGTTGGCGACGCCGGAGGAGTAGTGCACGTCCTTGCTGCCCACGCTGGAGGACCAGTAGTCGGCGGAGCCGCCGTCCTTGCTGGGCTTGTCCATGTAGCGCAGCGGGGTGCCGTCGCCGTTGATGTTGATCTTCTCGCCGATGAGGTAGTCGCCCTTGTCGGCGGAGTTGCCCGCGTAGAACTCCACGCCGGTGCCGAAGATGTCGGAGGTGGCCTCGTTCAGACCGCCCGACTCACCGGAGTAGTTCAGCCCGGCCGTGTTGGAGGTGACGCCGTGGCTCATCTCGTGGCCGGCCACGTCCAGCGAGGTCAGCGGGTGGGTGTTGCCCGAGCCGTCGCCGTAGGTCATGCAGAAGCAGCTGTCGTCCCAGAACGCGTTGACGTAGTTGCTGCCGTAGTGGACGCGCGAGTACGCGGCCCTGCCGTCGTTGCGGATGCCGTTGCGGCCGAAGGTGCTCTTGTAGAAGTCCCAGGTCTCCTGGGCGCCGTAGGCGGCGTCGGCGGCGGCCGTCTGGTCGGAGGAGGAGCTGGAGGCGGTGCCGGTGCCCCACACGTCGTCCGCGTCGGTGAACAGGGTGCCGGTGCCGGAGGTCCTGCGGGCCAGGTTGTACGTCTTGTGGCCGCCGCGCGAGGTGTCGTACAGCTGGTACGTCGACCCCGACAGGTAGGTGCCGAGCGTCACCGTGCCCGAGTACAGGGTCTTGCCGGTGCCGGTCTCGATGCCCTGGAACTCGTAGAGCTTCTTGCCGGTGGCGGCGTCGGTGATGACGTGCAGCTGGTTCGGGGTGCCGTCGTCCTGGAAGCCGCCGACGACGGTCTCGTAGGCGAGGACCGGCGTGCCGTTCGCCGCCCAGACGACCTTGCGCGGGGCCTGGTCGGCGGTGGTGTTCGCGGAACCGGCGTCCTGGGCGAGGGCCAGGGCCTGCTTCTCCGCCTTGGCGGGGGCGACCTTCGGCGTGAGCGAGGCCACCTTGATGGCCGCCTTGGTGGCCTTGGTGACGCCTTCGGTCTTCCCGGCCCCGGAGGTGTGGACGATCAGGTCGCCGCCGAGGACCGGCAGGCCGGCGTAGGTGCGCTCGTAGCGGGTGTGCACCGTGCCGTCGGCGTCCTTGACGGCGTCCTTGGCGACCAGCTTCTCCTTGGCGCCGAGGCCTATCTCCCGGGCGGTGTCGGCCGCGCCGGACTGGGCCTGCTGGAGGAGGGAGACGCGCGCCGCGTCGGAGAGCGCGGTCGGGGCGGCGGCGAGTGTGGCGTGGCCCGTGGAGTCGGCGGGCGTCTGGGCGGAGGCACTGGTGGTCAGACCGGTGCTGAGAAGGGCTCCGGCGGCGACGGCGGTGGCGACGGCCAGAGTGGTGCGCTTGTGACGCGCGTAGCGGGGAGTCACACAAGCTCCTTCTGTGGGGGAGTCCGGCAGGCGTGGGGTTGCCGGGCCGGAGAGAGGGTCAGGTTGCTTTGCTCGTGCGGCGGGTGCAGGAAGAGTGGCATTAACGGCGCGTACATGTCATGACCCCGAAGTGATGTTGACCGAAAATCGACGAGCGCGTTGATGTTTCGGCAGTGTGAACGGGCGCCGTTCCGGGTGGTCCACCACCGGAACGGCGCCCTGTCCTCGGGGTTCTGCCGCCTACCAGAAGCTCCTAGGGAAAGGTCAGCTTCCAGTCGTCGATGTAGCCCGTGTCCTGCGCGCCCAGGTCCTTGACGCGCAGCTTCCAGGTGCCGTTGGCCGTTTCGGAGGAGGCGTTGACCGTGTAGGTCGCGTGCACGTCGGGCGTCGGGTCGTAGGCGCTGTTCTTCAGCCGGTACGCCGACCCGTCAGGGGCCACCAGGTCGATCTGGAGGTCACCGCTCCAGGTGTGCACGATGTCCACCGAGACCTGGAGGTTGGAGGGCGCGTTGCCGCTGCGCCCGGAGACCGTGATGGACGAGGTGACCGCCGATCCCGGGTAGTCCGGGATCTGCACGTCGGAGCTGTTCTCGAACGTGGTGCCGCCGCCCCCGCCGCCACCGGAGCGCGACCCGACCGCGACGGCCGCCCAGGCGTCCTGCACCGCCTTGTACTCGGCGCCGGAGGTGCCGTACAGCTCACCGGCCGCCGCGAGCGTGCCGGTGCGGGCCGCCGCGTAGTTGGTGGTGGAGGTGAACTTGGTGGTCAGCGCCCGGTACCAGATCTGGAGCGCCTTGTCCCGGCCGATGCCGGTGACCGGAAGCCCGTCCGACGTGGGCGAGTTGTAGCTGACGCCGTTGATGACCTTGGCGCCGCTGCCCTCGCTCAGCAGGTAGAAGAAGTGGTTGGCGATGCCGGACGAGTAGTGCACGTCCTTGTTGCCGACACCCGAGTACCAGGAGTCGGCGGAGGCGCCGTCCTTGCTGGGCTTGTCCATGTAGCGCAGCGGGGTGCCGTCGCCGTTGATGTCGATCTTCTCGCCGATGAGGTAGTCGCCCACATCGGTGCTGTTGCCCGCGTAGAACTCCACGCCGGTGCCGAAGATGTCGGAGGTGGCCTCGTTCAGACCGCCGGACTCGCCGCTGTAGTTGAGGCCCGCGGTGTTGGAGGTGACGCCGTGGCTCATCTCGTGGCCGGCCACGTCCATCGACGTCAGCGGGTCGGCGTTGCCCGAGCCGTCGCCGTAGGTCATGCAGAAGCAGCTGTCGTCCCAGAACGCGTTCACGTACGAGTTGCCGTAGTGGACGCGGGAGTACGCGGCCCTGCCGTCGTTGCGGATGCCGCTGCGGCCGAAGGTGTTCTTGTAGAAGTCCCAGGTGACCGCCGCACCGTAGTGCGCGTCGGCGGCCGCGGTGGCGGCGTTCGACGTGGTGCCGTTGCCCCAGGTGTCGCTGGACTGGCTGAACAGCGTCCCGGTGCCGGACGTGCCGTGGTTGAGGTTGTACGTCTTGTGGCCGCCGCGCGAGCCGTCGTTCAGCGTGTACGTCGAACCCGACAGCGTCGTGGTCAGCGGGACCTGGCCGCTGTACTGGGTGTTGCCGACGCCGGTCTCGATGCCCTGGTAGCGGAACAGCTCCTTGCCCGTGCTCGCGTCGGTGATCACGTGCAGCTGGTTCGGGGTCCCGTCGTCCTGGAGGCCCCCGATGACCGTCTCGTAGGCCAGCACCGGCTTGCCGCTCGCCGCCCAGATCACCGTGCGGGCGGACTGGTCGGCCGACGTCTTGGTGCTGCCCAGCGCCTCGGCGCTCCGCACGGCCTGCTTCTCGGCGGTCGCCTTCGACACCTTGGGCGTGAGGCTCGCGACCTTCACGGCCGCGTTGGTCGCCTTGAGCACGCGCTCGGTCTGCCCCGACTTGGCGGTGTCGACGACCAGGTCGCCGCCGAGGACCGGCAGGCCGGCGTAGGTGCGCTCGTAGCGGGTGTGCAGGGTGCCGTCGGCGTCCTTGACGACGTCCTTGACGACCAGCTTCTCCTGGGCGCCGAGCCCGAGGTCCTTCGCCGTGCGCGCCTTGGCGCCGTCGGCGTCGCGGATCAGCTCGGCACGCTGCGAGGGCGTGAGCTTGACCGCGACATGGGCCGGGTTGATCTTCCCGGAGTGCGGCGCCTGCGCCGGGCTGGCGCTCGCCGCGCCCGACTGGACGGCCGTGGCGATCAGGGCGGTGACACCGGCCAGGGCGATGCCCGCGGCCCGCCGACGGGTGGTGTGGGAGGTGCGTCTGCGAGAGCTGCTGCTACTCAACACTGACTCCTTCTGCGTGGCCACGGGTCGCGCGGCCAGGGGGAGAACCGGACGCGGGGTGAGACGTCCGGGCAGAACTGCGTGGAACGCGGAACCAGGTGCGATGTGCGAGGTGCAGGTGCGAGGTGCCGGATACGGACTGCGCAGTGCGTGCGGCGTGTGGAGCGCCGGCCGGGTCACCGCCGTCGAACCGTGGGGGGATGCTGTGGGGTGGCTGTGAACGGCCGAGGGGAAGAGTGGCAGGGAAAGGCCGCTCTTGTCAGGGGCGCGTCACGAACTTGGCCGGAAATCGTTCGTTGTCCGGATGTTCATGTTCGGTATACGAACCCGCTACGGAGCCGCGTCGGCGTTCCGGCGCAGGTCAGCCGTGGTGCCGACTCGGGTCGTCGAGGAGCGCCGTGAGATCGGTGAGACGGTCGATCCGCCAGTCCGCCGCCGCCACCACCTCCGGGTCGTCCGCCCACAGATGCCCCCACGGCCCCCGCCGCAGGTGCGCCACGCGCAGCCCGGCCGCCTTCGCCGGGAACACGTCGTTCACCGGGTGGTCCCCCACGTACAGGGTCGCGCCCGCCTCCGCCCGCCCCGCCTCCACCACGCGCCGGAAGAACTCCCTCCGCGGCTTGGCGACGCCCCACTCCCCGGAGGTGGCCACGACGTCCGCCGGGAGGTCCAGGGCGCGCAGCAGCCCGCCCACCCGGGCCGTCTGGTTGCCGGCCACGACGACCCGCAGCCCCCGCGCCCGCAGCTGAGACAGGACCGGGCGCACGTCGTCGTGGAGGTCTTCCTCGCCGAGGTACTCGCCGCGGCCCGCCATCTCCCGGGCACGGAACTCGGCCGCGACGTCGAGACCGGGGCGCACCAGCCGCAGCGCCTCGGTGTTGTCCTCGCCCCGCGCGACGACGGCGCCGACGAGCGCGGACAGGGTGTGACGCGGGACCTTCAGCCAGTCCGCCCAGTCCGCCCAGTAGCGGTCGTCCCGGGTGATCGTCTCGCCGACGTCGAACGCGATGGTCTCAATCACCCTGCGAGCTTACGGCGGCGCCGTCCCCGTGCCAGGTGCGCCACAGCGCCGCGTACGCCCCGCCCGCCGCCACCAGCTCCTCGTGGGTGCCCAGTTCGGTCAGCCGGCCGTTCTCCATCACCGCCACACGGTCGGCGTCATGGGCGGTGTGCAGGCGGTGCGCGATGGCGATGACCGTACGGCCCTCCAGCACGGCCGCCAGGGCACGCTCGGTGTGCCGGGCGGTCGCCGGGTCGAGCAGGGCCGTGGCCTCGTCCAGGATCAGCGTGTGCGGATCGGCCAGGACCACCCGGGCCAGGGCCAGTTGCTGGGCCCGCGAGCCGTCCGTACGGCAGCCGTCCGGCCCCAGCTCGGTGTCCAGTCCGTCCGGCAGCTCCGCGGCCCAGGCATCGGCGCCCACGGCGGCCAGCGCCGCCCACAACCGCTCGTCCGTCGCCGCCGGTTCGGCGATGCGCAGATTGTCGCGGACCGTCCCCAGGAACACGTGGTGCTCCTGGGTGACCAGCACGACCTGGCGGCGCAGCCGCTCCGGCTCCAGGTCCGCCACCGGCACCCCGCCCACCGTCACCGAGCCCGAGCCCGGCGCGTCGACGCCCGCGAGCAGCCGGCTCAGCGTGGTCTTCCCGGCCCCGGACGGCCCCACCACGGCCAGCCGCTCCCCGGGCCGCACCGTCAGATCGACCCCGTGCAGCACCTCGCCGCCGTGGTCGTAGGCGTAGTGGACCCCGGTGACGTCGATGCGGTCGTCCGCCGGGGCCGGGGAGCCGGCCGGAGCCGAGCGCGGGGCCCGGGCCAGGCCCTCCACACGGGCGAAGGAGGCGCCACTGCTCTGCAGTTGCTCCACGTGCATCAGGATCTGGTCCAGCGGCTCGGTGAACTGCCGCAGATACAGGGCGGCCGCCACCACCGTGCCCAGCGTCACCGCGCCCCGCGCGTGCAGCACCCCGCCGACCACCAGCACCCCGGCCACGGGGAGGATGTACGACACCTCGACCGCCGGGAAGAACACGGTCCGCAGGAACAGCGTGTACAGGCGGGCGCGCCGGGCCGCCTCCACGGCGTCCCGGCTCGCCTCGACCCGCCGTCCGGCCAGCCGGAACGCCCCGACCGTACGGGCCCCGGAGGCGGTCGCCGCCAGGATCTCGGCGACCTCGGAGCCGGCCGCCCCTTCGGCGAGATAGCCGTCCCGGGCCCGGCGCAGGTACCAGCGCAGGGCCACCCAGATCGGCGTCAGCGCGAGCACGCCGACGGCCCCGAGCAGCGGGTCGAGGACGAACACCGCGACCAGCACGAACAGCGCCTGCGCCACGCAGACCAGCAACTCCGGTCCCACGTCCCGCAGGGTGGTGCCGACGGTGGCCACGTCCGCGGTGCCGCGCGTGGTCAGGTCACCCGTGCCGGCCCGCTCCACCACCGACGCCGGCAGCGCCAGCGCCCGGTCCACGAACTCCTCGCGCACCCGCGCCAGCGTGCGCTCGCCGAAGCGGTGTCCCACGTACCGCGCCCAGCGCGCCAGCAGCAACTGGGCCAGCGCGCACACCAGGATGGCCGGCGCCATCCGGTCGACGGCGCCGACTCCGTCCCCGGCCCGGACGTGGTCGACGATCCGGCCCAGCAGCCAGGGGCCGGCGAGCCCGGCGCCGGCGGCCAGCGCGTTCAGGACGAGGACCGCCGTGAAGGCCCGACCCTCCGCCCGGACCAGGCGGGCCGCGGCCCGCCGTACGTCCGCCGGTTCCGCGATCGGCAGCCGGCCACCGGTGCCTTCCGTCCCCGCCGCCCCCGCCGTCATCGCACGGTCTCCTTCGCGGTGAGCGGGCCGTCGCCCGGGGCCTCGTCGGCGTCCTGCGCCACGGCCTCCTCGGTGTCCCGCGCCACCAGGGCCCGGTAGCCCGGCTCGGCGTCGAGGAGCTCGCGGTGGCCGCCGGTGGCCGCCACCTTGCCGTCGACCAGGTGGTGCACGGTGTCGGCGTGGTCCAGCACCAGCGGCGAGGTGGTCGTCACGAGCGTCGTGCGTCCCGCGCGCGCCCGCCGCAGCCGCTCCGCGACCGCCGCCTCGGTGTGCGCGTCCAGCGCCGACGTCGGCTCCACCGCCAGCAGCACCTCCGGGTCGGCCAGCAGGGCCCGCACCAGCCGCACCCGCTGCCGCTGGCCGCCGGACAGACTGCGGCCCTGCGCGGTCACGGGCGAGTCGAGGCCGTCCGGCAGCCCCCGCACGATGTCCTCGGCGACGGCCGTGCGGAACGCCCGCTCCACCTCCACCGGGTCGCGCTCCCGATGCCCCGACACCACGTCCCGCAGCAGACCGGCGAACAGATCGGCCTCGTTGTCCGCGACCAGGATCCGCTCGCGCACCGCGGACAGTTCGATCTCGTCCAGCCGCACCCCGCCCCAGGTGGCGTCCGACGGCTCGTACCGGCCCAGGCGGTCGACCACCGCCGCCGCGTCGGCGGGGCGGGCGCACACCAGCGCCGTCAGCCGGCCCGGCCGAACCCGGACGCCCGACTCCGGGTCGTACAGCACGGACGGTTCGGCGGGCGCCTCCCGGCTGCCGGTGTCCTCCTCCGGCTCCACCCGCAGCAGCCGTACGACCCGGCGGGCGGCCACCACACCACGGCTGAGCTGGTAGCCCGTCTCGACGAAGAACGCCACCGGTGTCACCAGGACCGCGACATAGCCGTACACCGACACCAGCTCGCCGATGGTGATCCGCCCCTCGGCGGCCAGCCGCGCCGCCAGCCAGGTCACCACGGCCAGGAACAGCGTCGGCAGCCCCGTCCCGAGCGCCTGGAGCCAGGAGGCCACCGCGCCCACCCGGTAGCCCTGCGCGCGCAGCCGCTGCGAGTCCCGGCGGAACGCCTGAGCGAACAGCCCCTTGCCACCGAGGCCATTGAGCACGCGCAGCCCGCCCGCGAGGTCCCCGATCCGCGCGGTGAGCACCCCCTGCCGCTCCCGGTACTCGCCCTCGGCGCCCTGGAGCCGCCGCATCAGCGGCCCGACGAGCACCGCGGTCAGCGGCGCCCCCAGCAGCACCACCGCGGCCAGCGGTCCCGAGATCGACAGCAGCAGCCCGGCCACCACCGCGTACACCACGACCGAGCCGACGCCGGGGCCGACCACGGTCAGGCACTGGCTGATGATCTGGACGTCGCCGACGCCGATGGTGACGACCTCCCCGGCGCCGACCCGCCGCGGCAGCGCGGCGCCCAGCCGGACCACATGGCCGACGACCACCTTGACCGTGCGGAAGTTGGCGTCCATCCGCACCCGGGTCATCGTCCGGTGCCGCATGATGCTCAGCCAGGCGTTGAACGCCCCGACCGCGAACAGCGCGCCCGTCCAGCCCGCCAGCGCCGCCGTGTTCCCCGCCGCGAGGCCGTCGTCGATCGCCCGCGACATCAGATACGGCGTCGCCGCCAGCAGCACCATCCAGACACTGGCCAGCAGCGCCCCGGCCGCCGACCGCCCCGGCTGGCACCTGACCAGCCACCACAGATACCGCCAGCCGCCCCGCCGGTCGGGCGTCCCCGGGTCCTCGTACGCGTCGATCACGTTGCCCCCGTCTCGTCCGTCAAGGCCGTACTCGTCCCGTCCGTCCCGGGTCGGACCGGTCTCCTCCGCTCAGGCCAGACTGTCGCGCCAGGCCCGGTGCAGACGCGCGAAGCGCCCGGTGCCCGCGATCAGGTCGGACGGGGAGCCGTCCTCCACGACGCGGCCGTGCTCCATCACCAGCACCCGGTCGGCGATCTCCACGGTGGACAGACGGTGCGCGATCACCACGGCCGTACGTCCCCGAAGGACCGTGTCCATCGCGCGCTGCACCGCCCGCTCGCCCGGAATGTCCAGGGAACTGGTCGCCTCGTCCAGGATCAGCACCGACGGGTCGGCGAGCAACGCCCGTGCGAAGGCGACCAGTTGCCGCTGCCCGGCCGAGATGCGGCCGCCCCGCTTGCGTACGTCCGTGTCGTAGCCGTCGGGCAGGGTGCTGATGAAGTCGTGGGCGCCGATGGCCTTCGCGGCGTGCTCGATCTCCTCGCGGGTCGCCTCCGGGCGGCCGATGGCGATGTTCTCGGCGACCGTGCCGGAGAACAGGAACGCCTCCTGGGTCACCATGACCACCCCGCGCCGCAGTTCGGGCACGGCGAGCTCGCGCAGGTCCACCCCGTCCAGCAGCACCCGGCCGTCCGTCGGGTCGTAGAACCGCGCCAGCAGCTTGGCCAGGGTGGACTTGCCCGCGCCGGTCGAGCCGACCACCGCCACGGTCTGGCCGGCCGGGACGGTCAGGTCGAAGCGGGGCAGTACCTCGCCGCCGGTGCGGTAGCCGAAGCGGACGCCGTCGAAGACCACCGTGCGGCCCGGAAGGGCGGACGCGAGCGGCGGGAGCCGCCGCGGCGCCGACGGCTCCGGCACCGACGGGGTCTGGGCCAGCAGACCCGCGATCTTCTCCAGCGAGGCCGCCGCCGACTGGTAGGAGTTGAGGAACATGCCGAGCCGGTCGATCGGGTCGTACAGCCGGCGCAGATACAGCACCGCCGCGGCCAGCACGCCCAGCTCCAGCGAGCCGTCCGTCACCCGCCAGGCGCCCCACAGCACGATCGCCGCGACCGCCGTGTTGGCCACCAGCCGGGAGCCGACGACATAGCGGGCCATCTCCAGCAGCGCGTCGCCGTTGGTGCGCTCGTGGCGGCCGTTGAGGACGCGGAAGCCGGCGTCGTTGGCCGCCTCGCGGCGGAAGGCGCGCACCGGCCGGATGCCGTTCATCGTCTCCACGAACTTCACGATCACCGCCGCGATCGCCGTGGACCGCTCCCGGTACACCCGCCCCGCGCGCCGCTGGTAGAGCCGCACCAGCAGGTACAGCGGTACGAAGCTCGCCACCGCGACCGCGCCGAGGCCCACGTCCAGCCACAGCAGCATCGCCGAGATGGAGACGAAGGAGAGGATGACCGTGACCAGCTCCTGGAGGCCCTCGCTGAGCAGCTCGCGCAGCGACTCCACGTCCGTGGTGGAACGGGAGATGAGCCGGCCCGAGGTGTACCGCTCGTAGAAGTCGACGCTGAGCGCCTGGGCGTGGCGGAAGATCCGGCCGCGC
The DNA here is from genome assembly GCF_040628575.1 of Streptomyces sp. NPDC006393. NCBI lineage: Bacteria > Bacillati > Actinomycetota > Actinomycetes > Kitasatosporales > Streptomycetaceae > Streptomyces > Streptomyces sp. NPDC006393. The sequence continues at coordinate 10,781 of NZ_JBEXZD010000108.1, read as the reverse complement.
AGGTCCAGCAGCACGTCCTGGTTGACCCGGGCCGCGGCCACGATGAACGCCCATTGCAGGGCGCCCGAGGCCAGCGCGCACAGCAGATAGCCGACGGCCACCGCGACCAGCGGCCCGCGGTCGTGGTCGCGCAGCGCCGGTACGGCGGTGTCGATGGCGTACGCCACCAGCAGCGGGCCCGCCTGGACCGCCGCCTGCTGGAGCAGCAGCAGGAGCGTGGTGCCGGCCACGCGGGCCCGCATGGGCGCCAGCAGCGAGCGGAGCAGGGCGGCGGTGGCGCCCGGGGGAGTGGGCAGGACGTCCCGGTCGAAGGGGTCGCCCTCGTCCCGGGACAGCGGCGGGTCCGCCTCGTCCTCGGCGGTCGGGACGGAGGCCGTGGGGGCCGTCATCGGTCGTCGTCCTCCTCGTCTCCCGAAGCGCCCGACATCAGCCGGGCGTACTCGGCGTCGGCGCGCAGCAGTTCGTGATGGGTGCCCACGGCGGCGATCCGGCCGTTCGACAGCAGCGCGACGCGGTCGGCCAGCAGCACCGTGGACGGGCGGTGCGCCACGATCAGGGCGGTGGTGTCGGCCAGCACCTGGCGCAGGGCCGCCTCCACGGCCGCCTCCGTGTGCACGTCCAGGGCGGACAGCGGGTCGTCCAGGACCAGGAAGCGCGGGCGGCCGACGACCGCGCGGGCCAGCGCGAGACGCTGCCGCTGGCCGCCGGAGAGGCTGAGACCCTGCTCGCCGACCTGGGTGGCGGCGCCCTGCGGGAGGGCGCCCACGAAACCGGCCTGGGCGACGGACAGGGCGCGGTCCAGCTCGGCGGTGCCCGCCGTGCCGTCGGCGCCCATGAGAACGTTGTCCGCGACGCTCGCGGAGAACAGGGTGGGCTCCTCGAAGGCGACGGCGACCAGCGTGCGCAGCTCCTCGCGGGTCATGGCGGTGATGTCCCGGCCGTCGAGGGTGATCCGGCCCTCGGTCACCTCGTGCAGGCGGGGGACGAGCGCGGTGAGCGTCGTCTTCCCGCTGCCGGTCGCGCCGACCAGGGCCATGGACTCGCCGGGGCGGATGTGCAGGTCGATCCGGTCGAGGAGGGGCGGGGAGTCCTGCGGGGCGTCGGGGTAGCGGAAACGGACACCGTCGAACCGGAGGCCGTCCGGTTGTCCGGAGTCGGCGCCGGGCTGGGGGAGCTCGCGCGACCCGGCGGTACCAGGCGCCGATTCCGGTTCCGCGTCCATCACCTCGAAGTACCGCTCCGTGGCCGTCGCCGCCTCCTGGCTCATCGCCAGCAGGAAGCCGATCGACTCCACCGGCCACCGCAGCGCGAGTGCCGTGGAGAGAAAGGCGACCAGCGTGCCCGCGGACAGCGACCCGTCGGAGACCTGCACCGCGCCCACCACCAGCGTGCCCCCGATGGCCACCTCGGGCAGGGTCATGATGACCGCCCAGATGGTCGCCAGCAGGCGGGCCTTGCGCAGTTCGGTGGAGCGCAGGGTGTGCGACAGCTCGCGGAACGCCCGCGCCTGACTGCGGTGGCGACCGAACCCCTTGATGATGCGGATGCCGAGCACACTCTCCTCGACCACCGTCGTCAGGTCCCCCACCTGGTCCTGCGCCAGCCGGGCCACGTGCGCGTACCGCTTCTCGAAGAGCGCGCTCAGGGCGATCAGCGGCACGGCGGGCGCCAGCATCACCAGCCCCAGCGTCCAGTCCTGGAGCAGCATGATGACCACGCCCACCAGGATCGTCACGCCGTTGACCAGCAGGAACGTCAGCGGGAAGGCGAGGAACTGACGTAGCAGCATCAGGTCGGTCGTGCCCCGGGAGAGCAACTGTCCGGAGGGCCAGCGGTCGTGGAAGGCGACCGGCAGCCGTTGCAGATGCCGGTAGAGGGCCGCCCGCATCTCCGCCTCGACACGGGAGAGCGGGCGCGCCACCAGCCACCGCCGCAGCCCGAACAGCAGCGCCTCGGCCACGCCGAGCAGCAGCAGGTACAGCGCGCCGAGCCACACGCCCCCCGGGTCACGGCCCGCGACCGGCCCGTCCACCAGCCACTTCAGGACGAGCGGGATCACCAGCCCCACGCAGGAGGCGACGATCGCGACGAACGCGGCGAGCGACAACCGCGCCCGTACCGGCCGGACGTACGGCCACAGGCGCAGCAGCGAGCGGACGGCCGACCGGTCGGTACGGTCGACGGGTTCAGGGGCGGTGGCGGGTGTGGTGGGCATCATGAGCGAGCGTACGGATCGCCACTGACATCGCCCACCGAGTTTTCGCCGGACCTCACTCGGCCGTTGGTCCTACGACCTGCGTGTTCGACCACCCGAACCGCTGGGAGCGCCGTCCGGTCGTAGCGCCGTGTCAACCGATCGGCTGATGCCGCTTCGAGCGCGTCGGCCGATGCGCGCGGGCCCCGCCCGCCGGGACCCTGAAGCCATGTCCGTCATCGAAGTCAGCGCACTGCGCAAGTCCTACGGCGGCCGGAACGTCGTCGACGGCGTCTCCTTCGCCGTCGACGAGGGTGAGATCTTCGGCATCCTCGGCCCGAACGGCGCCGGCAAGACCACCACCGTCGAATGCGTCGAGGGGCTGCGCGTCCCCGACGCGGGCCGGGTCCGGGTCGCCGGACTGGATCCCGTCGCCGACCACGACGAGGTCGCCGGGATCCTCGGCGCCCAGCTCCAGCAGAGCGAGCTCCAGCCCAAGCTGACCGTGCGCGAGGCGCTGGAGCTGTACGCCTCCTTCTACCCGGACCCCGCCGACTGGCGGCCCCTCGCCGAACGCCTCGGTCTCACCGCCAAGCTCGGCACCCGCTTCGCCAAGCTGTCCGGCGGGCAGCGGCAGCGCCTGTTCATCGCGCTCGCCCTCATCGGCAACCCGCGGGTCGTCGTGCTCGACGAGCTCACCACCGGCCTCGACCCGCGCGCCCGCCGCGACACCTGGCAGCTGATCGAGGACGTCCGCGAGAGCGGGGTCACCGTGCTGCTCGTCACCCACTTCATGGAGGAGGCGCAGCGGCTGTGCGACCGGATCGCGGTGATCGACAAGGGGCGGGTCGCGGCGCTGGACACCCCCGCCGGACTCATCCGCCGGTCGGCGGGTGCCACCGTCATCAGCTTCACCCCGTCGGCCCCGCTGGACGACCACGACCTCACCTCCCTCCCGGCCATCGCCTCGATCGAGCGCAAGGACGGCCGGATCACGCTCTCCGGCACCGACGAGACCGTGAACGCCGTCATCACCCTGCTCGCCCGCCACCGCGTCACCGCCCACCAGCTGCGCGTCACCGACGCCACTCTGGACGACGCGTTCCTCGACCTGACCAAGGAGGCCGCGGCATGAACACCGCCGTCCTGCGCACCGAGTTCCGTCTGTTCCGCCGTGAACCCGGCGCCGTGTTCTGGATCTTCCTGTTCCCGACGCTGCTGCTGGTGATCCTCGGCTCGATCCCGTCGTTCCGGGATGCCGACACGTCCCTGGGCGGGCTGCGCCCGGTCGACGCCTACACACCCATCGCCGTCCTGATCGCCCTGATCATGTCCGGGGTGCAGTCGCTGCCCCAGGCTCTGACCGGCCACCGGGAGCGGGGCATCCTGCGCCGGATGCGGCTCACCCCGGTACGGCCCTCCGCCCTGCTGTCCGCGCAGATGGTCGTCCAGGGAACGGTGGCCCTGGCCTCGGCGCTGCTCGCGCTCGCCGTCGGCCGGCTCGCCTTCGACGTGACGCTGCCCGCGCAGCCGGCCGGGTATGTGCTGGCCCTGCTGCTCGCGGCCGCCGCGGCGCTCGCCCTCGGCTCCGTCGTGTCGGCGCTGTCGCGCACCACGAAGATCGCCGGTGCGATCGGGTCGGCGGTGTTCTTCCCGATGATGTTCTGCGCGGGGGTGTGGCTGCCGGTCCAGGAGATGCCGCACACGCTGGCCCGTGTGGTGCAGCTCACCCCGTTCGGTGCGGCGGCGCGTGCTCTGGGCGAGGCGGCGGCCGGACACTGGCCCGGCTGGCAGTACCTCGGCGTGCTCGCCGGCTGGACGGTGCTGCTGACGGCGGGGGCCGCACGCTGGTTCCGCTGGGAGTGAACGAGCCGTGCCGGACACTGGTGGGATGACGATCGCCGCGCAGCAGCAGCCCCGGGCCTCCTTCGACGGGTGGGGGCCCTGGGCGCTGCTGGCCGCCGGTGTGGTCGCGGGGGCGATCTCGGCCCGAGCGGTCGGCATGGACCGGCCCGGGATGGTCGTCTGCGCCGTACTCGTGCCCGCGGCCGCCGTGCTCCAGCTGTGCTGGGCAAGGGCGAAGCGGAAGCGGCCCGGCCCGAGCCGGACCGGTGTCTGCCTCTACTTTCTGCGCTGGGCCATCGCCTTCGTGCTGACCTGGGCCAACCCCTTCTTCGCCTTCTACGCCGTGACCGGCTACTACACGGCCGGCCGTGAGCTGCCCCGCCGTCTGGTGCTGCCCGGTCTCTTCCTGACCGCCGTCACCATGTCCGGCAGCGAGATCGGCGGCTGGCCGCCGCGCGGCTGGATCCTGTGGCTCGGCTTCTTCCTGGTGCTGCTCATCAACATGGTCCTGGTCAGTGTCTTCACCCGGTACGCCGAGCAGGAGCAGGCCCGCGCCGTCGTCCAGGCCGACACCATCGCCGAACTGGAGCGCACCAACACGGCGTTGCAGCAGGCCCTCGACGAGAACGCCGCCCTGCACGCCCAGCTGGTCGTCCAGGCCCGCGAGGCCGGGGTGGCCGACGAGCGCCGGCGGCTGGCCGCCGAGATCCATGACACCCTCGCCCAGGGGCTGACCGGCATCATCGCCCAGCTCCAGGTCGTGGCGAACACCCCGGACGAGGCCGTCGCGCGCGAGCACGTGGACCGCGCCATGGCCCTGGCCCGGCACAGCCTGGGCGAGGCCCGCCGCTCCGTGCACAACCTCGCCCCCGTCGCACTGGCCGACAAGGGCCTGCCCGAGGCGCTGAAGCAGACCGTCGCCGAGTGGGGGGACCGCACCGGCGTCCGGGCCGGGTTCACCGTCACCGGCACCGCGGAACAGCTGCACGACGAGGTCGCGGCCACCCTGCTGCGCATCGCCCAGGAGGCCCTGTCCAACGCCGCCCGGCACGCCCGCGCCTCCCGGGTCGGCGTCACCCTGTCCTTCATGGGCGACGAGGTGTCCCTCGACGTCCGGGACGACGGCCGGGGCTTCGACCCGCTCACCGCCCCCGCGCGCACCCGCGCCGGCGGCTTCGGCCTGGACGGCATGCGGGCCCGCGCCGAGCGCATCGCGGGCTCCCTCACCCTCGAGTCGGAGCCGGGGCACGGCACGGCGGTGTCGGCTCGCGTACCGTTGGTGCGCGATGACCGCTGACACCCCCATCTCCCTGCTGATCGTCGACGACCATCCGGTCGTCCGTGACGGCCTGCGCGGTATGTTCGACTCCGCCCCCGGCTTCCGGGTGCTCGGTGAGGCCGCGAACGGCGTGGAGGCGGTCGAGCGTGCCACCGCCCTGGACCCGGACGTCGTCCTCATGGACCTGCGCATGCCCGGCGGCTCGGGCGTGGACGCCATCCGGGAGCTGGCCCGCCGCGGCGCCCGCGCCAAGGTGCTGGTGCTGACCACGTACGACACCGACTCCGACACCCTGCCCGCGATCGAGGCGGGCGCCACCGGCTACCTCCTCAAGGACGCCCCGCGCGAGGAGCTGTTCACCGCCGTCCGGGCCGCCGCCGAGGGCCGTACGGTCCTCTCCCCGGCCGTGGCCTCCCGCCTGGTCTCCGCGGTCCGCGCCCCCGCCCCCGGCAACGAGCCCCTCTCGGCCCGTGAACGCGAGGTGCTGGCGCTGGTCGCCAAGGGCACCTCCAACCGGGAGATCGCCCGCGAACTGTTCATCAGCGAGGCCACCGTCAAGACCCACCTCACCCACCTGTACGCCAAGCTCGGCGTCAACGACCGCGCGGCAGCGGTCGCGGTGGCGTACGACCGCGGGATCCTCGGTTAGTCCACGGCCCGCCGCCGGCTAGTCCACGACCTTGAGCAGCAGCACCGACCGGGCCGGCACCGTGATCTCGGTCTCCGCCCGGTGCGTGGACCCCGGCGCGTCCGCCTGGTCCTCCCGTGAAGTGTCCACGATCACCTCGTAGCGGTCCGCCCACGGCGGGCCGGGCAGCGTGAACGGCACGGGACGGTCCCCGGCGTGCAGGACGGCCAGGAAGCTGTCGTCGCCGACGGGGGCCCCGCGTTCGTCGCGGCCCGGGATGTCCCGGCCGGACAGGTACATCGCCAGTGTGGCCGCGGGGGCGTACCAGTCGCCCTCCGTCATCTCCGTGCCGCGCGGGGTGAACCAGGCCAGGTCCCGCAGGCCGTCCGCCGAGTGCGCCCGCCCCGAGAAGAAGGCCCGGCGGCGCAGGACCGGGTGCCGGTGGCGCAGGGCGATCAGCCGGGAGGTGAGCTCGAACAGGGCCCGCCAGCCCGGGTCCTGAAGCAGGGACCAGTCCAGCCAGCCGGTCTCGTTGTCCTGGCAGTAGGCGTTGTTGTTGCCGCGCTGGGTGCGGCCCAGCTCGTCGCCCGCCACCAGCATCGGCACGCCCGTGGACAGCAGCAGCGTGGTCAGCAGGTTCCGCAGCTGTCTGCGCCGCAGCGCCCGTACCCCCTCGTCCTCGGTCTCGCCCTCCGCCCCGCAGTTCCAGGAGCGGTTGTCGTCCGTGCCGTCCCGGTTGCCCTCGCCGTTGGCCTCGTTGTGCTTGCGGTCGTAGCTCACCAGGTCGCGCAGGGTGAAACCGTCGTGCGCGGTCACGAAGTTGACGGAGGCGTACGGGCGGCGGCCGCCCCAGGCGTACAGGTCGCTGGATCCGGACAGCCGGTAGCCCATCTCCCGTACGTCCGGCAGGGCGTGCCGCCAGAAGTCCCGTACGGCGCCCCGGTAGCGGTCGTTCCACTCCGTCCACAGCGGCGGGAAGGCGCCCACCTGGTAGCCGCCCGAGCCGACGTCCCACGGTTCGGCGATCAGCTTGACCCGGCGCAGCACCGGGTCCTGGGCGATCACGGCGAGGAACGGGGAGAGCATGTCCACGTCGTGCATGGAGCGGGCCAGCGCGGCGGCCAGGTCGAAGCGGAAGCCGTCCACGCCCATCTCGGTGACCCAGTAGCGCAGTGAGTCGGTGATCAGGCGCAGCACGTGCGGCTGGACGACGTTGAGGGTGTTGCCGCAGCCGGTGTAGTCGGCGTACCGGCGGGCGTCGGGCGTCAGGCGGTAGTAGCGCTGGTTGTCGATGCCCTTCAAGGACAGCGTCGGGCCGAACTCGCTCGCCTCCGCGGTGTGGTTGTAGACCACGTCGAGGATCACCTCGATGCCGGCCGCGTGCAGCGCGCGCACCATCCGCTTGAACTCGCCGACCTGCTGGCCGGTGGTGCCGGAGGCGGCGTACCCGGCGTGTGGGGCGAAGTAGCCGATCGAGTTGTAGCCCCAGTAGTTGCGCAGGCCGCGGCGGAGCAGGTGGTCCTCGTGCGCGAACTGGTGCACCGGCAGCAGCTCCACCGCCGTCACGCCCAGCCTCGCCAGGTGCTCGATCGCCGCCGGGTGCGCCAGACCCGCGTACGTGCCCCGCAGCTCCTGAGGGACGCCCGGGTGCCGCTGGGTGAAGCCGCGCACGTGCAGCTCGTAGATGACCGAGTCCGCCCAGGGCGTCTTGGGGCGGCGGTCGTCGGACCAGTCGTCGTCGTCATGGACGACCACGCCCTTGGGCACGAAGGGCGCGGAGTCGCGGTCGTCGCGCACGGTGTCCGCGACATGCTGGTCGGGCCAGTCGCGGACGTGCCCGTACAGCTCCGGAGCCAGCCCGAAGGCGGCGTACTCGCCGTCCACCGCGCGCGCGTACGGGTCCAGCAGCAGCTTCGCCGGGTTCCAGCGGGCGCCGGTCCACGGGTCCCAGCGGCCGTGCACCCGGTAGCCGTAGCGCTGGCCCGGCATGACCCCGGGAACGAAGCCGTGCCAGATCTCGTGCGTCAGTTCGGTGAGCCGGGCGCGCGTCTCCTTGCCCGACTCGTCGAACAGGCACAGGTCGACAGCCTCCGCGCCGCCCGCCCACAGCGCGAAGTTGGTGCCGGCCACCCCGTCCGGGCCGACCCGGAAGCGGGCGCCCAGCGGCGTCGACGCGCCCGGCCACACGGGCACGGCGGGCGGCGCCGCGGCACGGCGCGCACCGTTCCGGGCGGCGGACGGGCGCCGCTCGTCGAGGGCACGCCCGTTCCCGGTGGCGTGCCCGCCCGCCACCGCCTCCTGTTCGGCTGCGCTGGACACCTGGTCGGCCCCTTTTCGGCTGTCGCGGCTCGTTCGCCTCCGGCCCGCCCCAGTGTTCTCCTCCCGTGTCCGTCTCCCGGGTGCGGCTCCCCGTCGCTCGGTCCTCCCCACTGTTCTGCCCAGAGCGTGGCTCGCACTCACGTTTCCCCGGAGCGGGGCCGGGCGCCGGGCAGTCCATGAGGCACGTACGACGGCGCGTACGGCGCGCGAGCGCCGCACCGGACCGCCCCGCCGACGGCCTCGGCCGCGGTCTCGACGGCGGCCACCGCGCCGGGAGCGGCGACCGGGGGGCGTCGAGGGCGGACATGTTGTCAAGTGAGCGGTCCGGAGGCAGGGGTTGAGGCCCGGACGGGAACGTTGCCATCGACTGTTGAAGTTGGGACGGAACAGTGACAATTGCCTGACATCCTGCCTCTGACCTTGTGGTTACGATGCGCGAGTGTGCGGCGCGCGGGACGCGCTGGGGTGCGCCGGGGTGCGGGTTCGACCGACCCGGGGAGGGGAGACCAACTTGAACGTGCGGCCGGTATCGGGGGCGTCGGTTGACGCGCGGGGACGCGGGGCACAGCGCGCGGCGGGCGGGCGCAGGGCGCTGCTCGCGCTGGTGTCCGGAGCGCTGGTCCTCGCCGTCACCGCGTGCGGGGGAGGCGATTCGGGCTCCGAGTCGGGCAAGAGCCAGGGCAAGGCGTCCGGCGCGGCGCAGAGCAAGCAGTCGGAGGCGGTCGTCACCATCGCCCCCAAGGACGGCGCGAAGTCCGTCGACACCAGCGGGGCCCTCAAGGTCGCCGCGAGCAAGGGCACGCTCACCCAGGTCGTCGTCAAGGACGAGAAGGGCACCGCGATACCCGGGCAGATGACCGCCGGTGGCACCTCCTGGACTCCGTCCACCCATCTGGCCGCCTCGACCCGGTACACGGTCCACGCGGTGGCCAAGGACTCCGCCGGCCGCCAGGCCGCCGAGGACTCCGGCTTCACCACCCTCACGCCGAAGAACACCTTCGTCGGCAGCTTCACCCCCGAGGACGGCTCCACCGTCGGTGTCGGAATGCCGTTCTCCGTCAACTTCACCCGGGGCATCACCCACCCGGAGGATGTCGAGAAGGCCATCCAGATCAAGACCGAACCGGCCGTCGACGTCGAGGGTCACTGGTTCGGCAACGACCGCCTCGACTTCCGCCCCGAGCACTACTGGCAGGCCGGCACCAAGGTCACCGTCAAGCTGAACCTGGACGGCGTCGAGGGCCGTCCCGGCGTCTACGGCAAGCAGAGCAAGACCGTCACCTTCACCATCGGGCGCAGCCAGGTCTCCGTGGTCGACGCCAAGAAGCACACGATGAAGGTCATGCGTGACGGCAAGGTCATCAAGACCATTCCGGTGACCACCGGCAAGCCCGGGTACGACACCTGGAACGGCAAGATGGTGATGAGCGAGAAGCTCACCGTGACCCGTATGAACGGCGAGACCGTCGGCTACGGCGGCGAGTACGACATCAAGGACGTCCCGCACGCCATCCGCCTGACCACCTCCGGCACCTTCATCCACGGCAACTACTGGGGCGGCGATGCCTTCGGCAACTACAACGCCAGCCACGGCTGCGTCGGCCTGCGCGACGTGCGCGGCGGTTACGACAGCGGCGTGCCGGCCGCCTGGTTCTTCAACCACTCCATGATCGGCGACGTGGTGGAGGTCAAGAACTCCCACGACCGGACCGTCGCCCCGGACAACGGGCTCAACGGCTGGAACATGTCGTGGGCCGACTGGAAGAAGTGACTCCCTCCTGAGGGACGGGCCCGGTGCTGTGACGGACGGCACCGGGCCCCTCGTCGTTAGTCAGCGTTAACCTGCTTCCCATGACCGTAACTCTGGAAGTCGCCGAGGGCGTCGGCACGCTGCGCCTGGACCGCCCGCCCATGAACGCGCTCGACGTCGCCACGCAGGACCGGCTCAAGGAGCTCGCCGAGGAGGCCACCCGCCGCGAGGACGTCCGCGCCGTGGTGATCTACGGCGGCGAGAAGGTGTTCGCGGCCGGCGCGGACATCAAGGAGATGCAGGTGATGGACCACGCGGCGATGGTCCTGCGCGCCCGCGCCCTCCAGGACTCCTTCACCGCCGTGGCCCGCATCCCCAAGCCGGTGGTCGCCGCGATCACCGGCTACGCGCTCGGGGGCGGCTGCGAGCTCGCGCTCTGCGCGGACTACCGCATCGCCGCCGACAACGCCAAGCTGGGCCAGCCGGAGATCCTGCTCGGCCTCATCCCCGGCGCGGGAGGCACCCAGCGGCTGTCCCGGCTGATCGGCCCGTCCAAGGCCAAGGACCTCATCTTCACGGGCCGACAGGTCAAGGCCGACGAGGCGCTCACACTCGGCCTGGTGGACCGCGTCGTCCCGGCCGCCGAGGTGTACGACGCGGCCCACGCCTGGGCCGCGAAGCTCGCGCAGGGCCCGGCGATCGCGCTGCGCGCCGCCAAGGAGTCGGTCGACACCGGTCTGGAGACCGACATCGACACCGGCCTCGC
>NZ_JBEXZD010000107.1:0-28264 GCF_040628575.1 Streptomyces sp. NPDC006393 | reverse complement strand
GCATTCTATGTACATACAACATATTGATGACCATTTAATTAAACAACGTAATGTGATTCGTACATCCCAAGAAATGACAAATGAAATACGTGAAAATTACGAATCCTATACTTCATTTAGAATGAATAATATTATGCAAATTTTAACATTAGTATCTGTAATATTTTCACCATTAACTTTTATTGCAGGTATCTACGGCATGAACTTTGCGTATATGCCAGAATTAAATTGGCATTATGGCTACTTTATTTGCCTATTTGTCATGCTAATCATCTCAATTATTTTAATTATCTTCTTCAAAAGAAAAAAATGGTTTTAAACCTTGTAATTATAAAATGAATCATTTGGAAAAGGCGGTATAGTAATGAGTGACTTTCAGAGAGAGCAAAGAAAAAATGAACATGTTGAAATAGCGATGGCGCAACATGATGCTACATTATCTGATTTTGATAAAGTGAGGTTTGTTCATCATTCGATTCCAAATATTGATGTGGATGATGTAGATTTAACGACAAAGACATCCGATTTTAATTTGAAATACCCAGTTTATATTAATGCCATGACTGGTGGTAGTGAATGGACAAAACAAATTAATGAAAAATTAGCGATTGTTGCACGTGAAACGGGTCTTGCAATGGCTGTGGGCTCCACACATGCTGCATTACGAAATCCTAAAATGGCAGAATCATTTACGATTGTTCGAGAAACGAATCCAGACGGTGTTATCTTTAGTAATGTGGGTGCTGACGTACCCGTAGACAAAGCAGTTAAAGCTGTTGAACTATTAGATGCACAGGCGCTACAGATTCATGTTAATTCACCTCAAGAATTAGTTATGCCTGAAGGTAATCGAGAGTTTGCTAATTGGATGGAAAATATCGAAGCAATTGTTAATGCAGTAGATGTACCTGTGATTGTGAAAGAAGTAGGATTTGGTATGAGCAAAGAGACATATAAATCACTACTTAATGTAGGCGTTACTTATGTCGATGTCAGCGGACGTGGTGGTACGAATTTCGTAGATATTGAAAATGAGAGACGTTCAAATAAAGATATGGACTATTTATCTAATTGGGGACAATCAACAGTTGAATCACTATTAGAAAGTTCTGATTTTCAAGATAAACTAAATGTCTTTGCAAGTGGAGGTTTACGTACCCCATTAGATGCTGTGAAATGTTTAGCGCTAGGTGCGAAAGCAGTAGGTATGTCACGTCCGTTCTTAAATCAAGTTGAGCAGGCCGGTATAACACAAACGATTGAATACGTTGAATCATTTTTAGATCATATGAAGAAAATAATGACAATGCTAGATGCTAAAGATATCAATGAATTAACCCATAAAGATATGATATTTAATACTGAATTGTTATCTTGGACCGACCGCTCCCCGGCTCCGGAGCCCGACCGCTCCCCGACCCAGGGCGCCGATCGTTCCCCGGCCCCGGGCGGCCACCGCTCGGCGGTCCACGATGCCGGCCGCTCCGCGGCCTCAGAGGTTGTCTACTCCGAAAGCAGGGCCACGTGCTGACCGTCGACTTCTCCCGGTTCCCGCTCGCCCCCGGCGACCGCGTCCTGGACCTCGGCTGCGGCGCCGGACGGCACGCGTTCGAGTGCTACCGGCGCGGCGCGCAGGTCGTGGCGCTGGACCGCAACGGCGACGAGATCCGCGAGGTCGCCAAGTGGTTCGCGGCGATGAAGGAGGAAGGGGAGGCACCGGCCGGGGCCACCGCCACCGCCATGGAGGGCGACGCCCTCGCGCTCCCGTTCCCCGACGAGTCCTTCGACGTCGTGATCATCTCCGAGGTGATGGAGCACATCCCCGACGACAAGGGCGTGCTCGCCGAGATGGTACGGGTGCTCAAGCCGGGCGGCCGTATCGCGATCACCGTGCCGCGCTACGGGCCCGAGAAGGTCTGCTGGGCCCTGTCCGACGCCTACCACGAGGTCGAGGGCGGCCACATCCGCATCTACAAGGCCGACGAACTGCTCACCAAGATCCGCGAGGCCGGCCTCAAGCCCTACGGCACCCACCACGCGCACGCGCTGCACTCGCCGTACTGGTGGCTGAAGTGCGCCTTCGGCGTCGACAACGACAAGGCGCTGCCGGTGCGGGCGTACCACAAGCTGCTGGTCTGGGACATCATGAAGAAGCCGCTGGCCACGCGGGTGGCCGAGCAGGCCCTCAACCCGCTGATCGGCAAGAGCTTCGTGGCCTACGCGACCAAGCCGCACCTGCCGCGGGTGGCCGCCGCGTGACCACTCCCCGGACAGAACACCTCGTCCTGCCCGGGGTCCTCACCGCCGGGCAGGCCGCCGCGACCGTACAGGGCATCCTCGCCGTGCAGCGGGAGGACGGGGCCATCCCGTGGTTCCGCGGACACCACCTCGACCCGTGGGACCACGTCGAGGCGGCGATGGCGCTGGACGCGGCGGGCGAGCACGAGGCCGCCGAGCGGGCGTACCTGTGGCTGGCCCGCCACCAGCTGGCGGACGGCTCCTGGTACGCGGCCTACGCCGACGGCGCCCACGACGACGTCACCGACCCGGGCCGGGAGACCAACTTCGTCGCCTACACGGCCGTAGGCGTCTGGCACCACTACCTCTCCACCGGCGACGACACGTTCCTGGACCGCATGTGGCCGGTGGTGTACGCGGCGATCGAGTTCGTGCTGCGCATGCAGCAGCCCGGCGGGCAGATCGGCTGGAAGCGCGAGGACGACGGGACCGCGACGGCGGACGCGCTGCTGACCGGCTCCTCGTCCATCCACCACGCGCTGTGCTGCGCCCTGGCGATCGCCGAACAGCGCGAAGAGCCCCAGCCGGACTGGGAGCTGGCGGTCGGCGCGCTCCGGCACGCGATCCGCAGGCACCCGGAGCGGTTCCTGGACAAGGACCGCTACTCGATGGACTGGTACTACCCGGTGCTGGGCGGCGCGCTGACCGGAGTCGAGGCCAAGGAACGCATCGAGGCCGGCTGGGACCGCTTCGTGGTGCCCGGACTCGGCGTGCGCTGCGTCGTCCCCAACCCGTGGGTGACGGGCGGGGAGTCGGCCGAACTGGCCCTGACCCTGTGGTCGGTGGGCGAGTCCGACCGCGCACTCGACGTGCTCCAGTCGATCCAGCACCTGCGCGACGGTGGGACGGGCCTGTACTGGACGGGCTACGTCTTCGAGGACGAGGCCATATGGCCCCGTGAACTCACCACGTGGACCGCCGGATCCCTGCTCCTGGCCGTCGCCGCCCTCGGCGGCCACGAACCCACCTGCACGGTGTTCTCGCCCGACCGTCTGCCCAAGGGCCTGGACCCGGACTGCTGCGACTGACGACGGCGGCAGGCCGGCCGGCGCGTCCGGCCGACGTGACCGGGCCCGTGCGCCGTCGGCGCACGGGCCGCGCACGGGCCGGGCACGGTCAGTGCCGGTGCATGCGGTGGGCGACGGCGTGGCCGACGAAGAGGTAGACGACGGCGGCCAGGCCGTAACCGGCCACGACCCTGGCCCAGGCCTCGTCGAAGGTGAACAGGTCCCGCGACCAGCTCGCAAGCCAGTTGGCCGCGTCGTGGACGAACTGCACCAGGTCATTGGCCCGGTTCGCCTCGAGCAGGTACATCAGGATCCACAGCCCGAGGATGACGGCCACGATGTCCGCGACGACCGCGATGACCGTACCGGCGGAATTGGATGCGGTGCGATATCGAGGAGACATACGTTCCGTCTGGCCGCGGAAAGCTGCTTGAAACCTGTAATGCGTACGGGGAGTGACACCGGCGGCACAACAGGTGCCTTGTTTCAGGTGAGGCGCCTGGATCACACGGACCTCTGGAGTGCCTGGAGTACCTCGAGTCCCTCGGGCACCTGAAGCAATCCCATTTCGGAGGACACCGTGCCCGTACCGATACGGCGCCTCGCTGTGGCGCTCACTGTCTGCTGCGCCCTGCTCGCCGGCTCCACCGCCTGGGCCGCGCCCCAGAGCATCGGGCAGCACACCACCCCGGCCGTCGCGGCCGCGGATCCCACGCCCAGCCCGACCACGTCGGCGGAGAAGCAGAAGTTCGCCAAGACCCGCTTCGTGGCGAACGCGGCCCTCGCCGCCGGCGCCACCTATCAGTGGATCTGGAAACCGTACAAGGAGGGCAAGTTCAAGAAGGGCGCCAAGCACCGCAAGACGACCCTCCTCAAGGCCGGGCTCGCCGGCGCGTTCACGTACAACCGGCTGAAGGCGGCCGTGCGCAACGCCAAGGGCGACCCGCTCCTGTCCAAGGCGCTCGCCCCGCTGAACACGGCCATCGCCGACCTGAAGGACCTGCCCAACAAGCTCCGCAAGGGCGACGGTTCGGCGGCGAAGAGCTTCAACGACACCATCGACAAGGTGAAGGACGCGGGCAAGAGCGCGGGCGCCCCGGTCAAGGACAAGGTGCCGTCCGCCTCGCAGCTCAGGAGCGGCTCCTGACAGCCGGCTTCGACTGTCCGGCTCCCTGGACCGCCGACGGCAACGGCCCCCCGCTCCGAAGAGCGAGGGGCCGTGCGGCCTTCGAGGCCTGAACGCGCTTGTCCGGACGGCCGGATCAGCCGCGCTGGATGTTCGAGGCGTCCTGGAGGACACCGCGGCGGCCGTCCTGCATCTCCGTCAGGAAGCCCTGGCCGCGCTGCTCGACGGCCAGGTACCAGACGCCCGGCGCGAGTTCGGCGATCGGCGACGGGGAACCGTCCTCCGCGAACAGCGGACGCGGCGCGGGCACCGCGAACCAGAACGGCGAGAAGGCCGCCCCCGCCGTGCCGGCTCCAGCCGTGGCGGCCGGCGCCGGTGCCTGCTGGCCCTGCTGCGGCTGACCGCCTCCGAAGGACTGACCCTGCTGCGGCTGCGCGCCGTACGGCTGCTGCTGTGCACCCGGGTAGCCGTAGCCGGCCGGAGGCTGCGCACCGTAGGGCTGCGGCGCGACCGGCTTGGGCGCCGGGACGAGGGCGGCCTGGAGGGCGGGCAGCAGAGGCGTGGCGACGGCGGCGCCCGCCAGCACCAGGGCGGCGATGAAGCCGAGGATCAGGCCGGAGGAGGCGCTGGCGCCGTCCGGGACGTCCACCAGCGACCAGAACAGGCTCCACGCGACAAGCACCGTGAACGCCGCGCCGACCGTCCCGAGGTCCAGGCCGACGACCTTGCGCGGCTGCGGCAGGCAGCGGTTGACGACGATCAGGGCGGCCCCGATGACTCCGCCCATGTACAGGCCGAGGCCGTCGCCGAGGTTGTCCCACGCGTTGGTGTCCAAGCTGAACCCGGAGACGGAGTAGAGCTTGAGGAACGACGCGATGAACAGCAACACCGCTGCTCCGATCACCACGCCGTCGCCTCGAGTGAGGGAGCGGATATTCACTTCAGGTCCTTCGTAGGTCGTCGTCTCGTCGTCGGTAGAGGCGTCGCTGTCACCATGTCGCCGCATGGCCCTGGTGTGAAGCGCGGGGGTGGCCCCTCATCGTAGGGTGACACTACCGTCCGGCCGACCTGGCTGTCCGCCGGGACCGTCGCGCCGATCACTACCCGCGCAGGAAACTCACGATTCCCTCAGAGATCCCTTCCGCCGCCTTCTGCCGCCAGGCTCCGCTGGTCAGCAGTGCCGCGTCCTTGCTATCGCGCATGTTGCCGCACTCGATGAACACCTTGGGAACCGTTGACAGATTGAGACCGCCCAGGTCCTTACGCGTGACGAGACCGGTACCGCCACCGATGTAGTTGGAGGGCGCCTCGCCCGTCACGCGCACGAAGTTGCCCGCGATGCTCGCGCCGAGGTCGTGGGAGGCGGCGGCGATCGGCCGGGTGTCGGCGGCGCCGGAGTGGACGGCCGCCGGGAGGATGACGTGGAAACCGCGGTTGCCCGGCGCCGAACCGTCGGCGTGGATGGAGATCGCCGCGTCCGCGTGCGCCGAGTTGCCGATCCGGGCGCGCTCGTCGACGCAGGGACCCCAGGACGGTGAGCCGTCGTCGTGCGTCAACTTCACCGTGGCGCCCTGCTGTCGCAGCAGGGCGCGCAGCCGGTGCGCGACGTCCAGCGTGAACCGGGCCTCGGCGTAACCGCCGTTGGTGGCCGTGCCCGTGGTGTCGCACTCCTTCCAGTTGGTGCCGATGTTCACCTTGCGGTTGATCTCGGACGCGTGCCGGAAGTTGCCCGGGTTGTGCCCCGGGTCGATGACGATCACCTTGCCCTTGAGGGGGCCGGAGGCGGCCGGCAGGTCCGCCCCCTTGCCGTCGTCGCCCGCCGACGAGGACGGGGAGGGCGACTTCCCGGAGGGGGACGAGGAGGAGGCCGGTGAGGAGGTCCCGCTCGTCGCCGACCGCTCGGCCGCCGTGCTCGAACCCGGGCCGCCCGCCGAACCGCCCGTGCTCCCCGGGCCGCCGGAGGACCCCACCGCCTCGTACGCCACCCACCCCAGCAGCGCGCCGGACACCAGCGCGGCCAGGGCGACCACGGGCCCACGGCGGAAACGGCCGGGGCCCTCACGGCGCTCGGGCTGCGGGGGATCGAACTCGGGGCCTACGTACGACACGACAGCGACTCTAACCGCGGGCGGGGGTGGCCGCTTCGGTTCGCCGCAGGACGCGCAGCGAGTCGGTCACCGAGACCTCGGTGAACTCGCCGGACTCCAGGGCCCTCAGGTACACGCGGTACGGGGCCTGCCCGGTGAACTCGTCCACCGGGTCCGGGAACACGTCGTGGATGACCAGCAGACCGCCCACGGCCACGTGCGGCGCCCAGCCCTCGTAGTCCGCGCCGGCGTGCTCGTCGGTGTGGCCGCCGTCGACGAAGACCAGCCCGAGGGGGGTGTTCCACAGCGCGGCGACCCGGGGCGAGCGGCCCACGAGCGCCACCACGTGCTCCTCCAGGCCCGCCCGGTGCAGCGTGCGCCGGAAGGTGGGCAGCGTGTCCATCAGGCCGATCTCGGGGTCGACCGTCTCCGGGTCGTGGTACTCCCAGCCGGGCTGCTGCTCCTCGCTGCCGCGGTGGTGGTCGACGGTGAGCGCGGTGACCCCGGCCTGCCGGGCCGCGTCCGCGAGCAGGATCGTGGACCGCCCGCAGTACGAGCCGACCTCCAGCAGCGGCAGCCCGAGCCGCCCGGCCTCCACCGCCGCCGCGTACAGCGCCAGCCCCTCGCCGGTGGGCATGAAGCCCTTCGCGGCCTCGAACGCGGCCAGGATGTCGGGCTTCGGTGCTGCCGCGGGCATGGGGGTGGGGTCCTTCCGGTCGTACGTCCGCTCAGGGCGCCCATCGTGCCGCACCCCCGGTCGGCGGTTCGACCGGGGGTGCGGTGGGCTTTGTCTCGCAGTGGCGTGTGTCTCAGCGGCGGGAGTCCCGGCTCACGCGGTGACCGCCTCGCCCGGCAGGGACAGGTCCAGGTCGACCGGGCGGTCGTCGCCCGCGTGGGTCGCCGCGGAGGCGTGCGGGCCGTGGCCGGCGGCGCGGGCGGCCAGGACGTACGGGCCCTCGGCGGGGACCGCGAGCGCGTAGCTGCCGTCCTCGGCGGAGAGGGTGGCGCCCGCCTGGCGGCCGCGGCGGTCGATCAGGGTGACCTTGGCGCGGGCGACCGGGGCGCCGTCGGCGTCCAGGACCCGGCCGCGGAAGCCCCGCAGCACCTCCTGGGCGCGGGCCAGGTTGGCCTCCTCCTCGCTGCTGGCGCGCAGCTGCGAGGCGGCCTGGCGGTTCGGCCGGGGCAGGCACAGGGCGAGCAGCAGGCCGAGGGCGACGGCGGCGGTGGCGATCAGGAAGGAGACGCGGAAACCGTGCATGGTCGGGACGGCGAGGCCGCCCACGTGGTCGGCGGTGTTCGCCAGCACCATGCCGACCACGGCGCTGGACACCGAGGTACCGATGGACCGCATCAGGGTGTTCAGGCCGTTGGCCGCGCCCGTCTCGGAGGCCGGGACCGCGCCGACGATCAGCGCCGGCAGCGAGGAGTAGGCCAGGCCGATGCCGGCGCCCAGCATGACGGAGGTGACGACGGTCTGCCAGGCCGCGCTCATCAGGCCGAGGCCGCCGCCGTAGCCGATCGCGATGATCAGCAGGCCGAGGATCAGGGTGACCTTCGGGCCGTAGCGGGCGGACAGACGGGCGTAGACCGGCGCGGTGAACATCATCGTCAGGCCCAGCGGGGCCACGCACAGGCCCGCGACCACCATGGACTGGCCGAGGCCGTAGCCGGTGGCGGTGGGCAGCTGGAGCAGCTGCGGCAGGACGAGGGAGACGACGTAGAAGGCGACGCCGACCATGATCGAGGCGAGGTTGGTCAGCAGCACCTCGCGGCGGGCGGTGGTGCGCAGGTCGACCAGCGGTGCCTTGATGCGCAGTTCCAGCAGGCCCCACAGCAGCAGGACGACGACGGCCGCGGCGAACAGACCGAGCGTGGTGGCCGACGACCAGCCCCAGTCGCTGCCCTTGGTGATGGGCAGCAGGAACAGGACCAGGCCCGCGGACAGGCCGAGCGCGCCCAGCAGGTCGAAGGAGCCCTCGGCGCGCATCGGGGACTCGGGGACGGTGAGGAGGGTGAGGGCGATGGAGAGCACGCCGAGGCCGGCGGCGCCGTAGAAGAGGGCGTGCCAATCGGTGTGCTGGGCGACCAGGGCGGCGGCGGGCAGCGCCAGTCCGCCGCCGACGCCGATCGAGGAGCTCATCAGGGCCATGGCCGAGCCGAGCTTCTCGCGCGGGAGCATGTCGCGCATCAGACCGATGCCGAGGGGGATCGCGCCCATGGCGAAGCCCTGGAGGGTGCGGCCCACGATCATGGGGAGCAGCGCGCTGGTGAACGCGCTGACCAGCGCGCCGACCACCATCACCGCGAGGCTGGTGACCAGCATCCGGCGCTTGCCGTACAGGTCGCCGAGGCGGCCCATGATCGGAGTGGCCACGGCGCCCGAGAGGAGGGTGGAGGTCAGGACCCAGGTGGCGTTGCTGGCAGAGGTGTTCAGCAGCTGTGGCAGGTCCTTGATGACCGGGACGAGCAGGGTCTGCATCACCGCCACAACGATGCCCGCGAAGGCGAGCACGGGGACGACGGCCCCGCTCGCACTCCGGGCGGGCCGACTGGGCGTCGTGAGCGTCATTGAGGAAGGCCTCCGGGCCGTGAAGTTCGAGTGAGTGGTCATCCGTGCGGATCAAGTGCCGGGTTAACCCCGTAGGCCGAGGCAACTATTCCGATGCTTTGGCGTACTAACGAATCCTTGACCGTTCCGTAAGAATCTGACTGGATTTCAGGAAAATGGGGGGCGGTGGGGGACTAGGACTTCCGGACCAGGCGGGCCGGTGCGAAATCCCGATGCAAGGGGCGCGGGCGGCTTGAGACCATGACACCCATGCTCGAAGCCACCGACCTCACCCCGACCGTCCGCCGGCGCACGGCGCCACCGCCCACCTGGCTCGTGGTGGCCCTCGCCTGCGCCGGACAGTTCCTCGTCGTGCTGGACGTGTCCGTCGTGAACGTCGCCCTGCCGTCGATGCGGGCCGACCTCGGGCTGAGCGAGGCCGGGCTGCAGTGGGTGGTGAACGCCTACGCCATCGCCTTCGCCGGGTTCATGCTGCTGGGCGGCCGGGCCGGCGACCTCTACGGGCGCAAGAGCATGTTCCTGGTCGGGCTCGGCCTGTTCACGCTGGCCTCGCTGGGCGGCGGGCTGGCCCAGGAGGGCTGGCAGCTGCTGCTCGCGCGGGCCGTCCAGGGGCTGGGCGCGGCCGTGCTGGCGCCGTCCACGCTGACGCTGCTGACGTCGGCGGTGCCCGAGGGCGCGGCGCGGGCGCGGGCCATAGCCACGTGGACGGCGGTCGGGGCGGGCGGCGGTGCGGCGGGCGGCCTGGTCGGCGGGGTCCTGGTGCAGGGCCTGTCGTGGCGGTGGGTGCTGCTGATCAACGTGCCGGTCGGCGCGGTGGTGCTGGCCGCGTCCGTGCGCTGGCTGGTGGAGAGCCGGGCCGGCGGAGGGCGGCGGCTCGACCTGCCGGGCGCGCTGCTGGTGACGGCGGGGCTGGCCACGCTGGCGTACGGCATCTCGCAGACCGAGGCCGAGGGCTGGACGGCGGAGGTCACACTGGCGCCGCTGTCGGCCGGGCTCGTGCTCGTCGCGCTGTTCCTCGCGGTCGAGGCGCGCACGACCGCCCCGCTGATGCCGCTGGGTCTGCTGCGGCTGCGCGCAGTGGCGTCGGCGAACGCGGCGATGCTGGTCTCCGGTTCGGCGATGTTCTGCATGTGGTTCTTCATGACGCTGTACGCGCAGAACGTGCTCGGCTATTCGCCGCTGGACGCCGGACTCGCCCTGGTCCCCAGCTCGCTGGCCGTCGTCCTCGGCTCCAAGCTGGCCCCGCGCCTGATGCGGGGCGCCGGCCCGCGCAACGTCGCCGTGCTGGGGACACTGGTCGCGGGGGCGGGGTTCGCCTGGCAGTCGACGATGCGGGCCGACGGCGCGTACCTGACGGCGATCATGATCCCGGGCGTGCTGATGATGCTGGGCGCGGGCCTGGCGGCGACCCCGCTCGCCGCGCTGGCCACCTCCGGTGCGGCACCAGGGGACGCCGGCCTGGTCTCCGGGCTGATCAACACCTCCCGCACGATGGGCGGTTCGCTGGGCCTCGCGGTCATGTCCACCATCGCGGCGGCCCGCACGGGCGACCGCGCCACCCCGGCGGCCCTCACGGAGGGCTACGCCCTGGTCTTCCGCACGGCGACAGCGGTGCTGCTCGTGGCCGCCCTGCTGATGCTGGCCTGGCTGCCACGGCCGGCCCGACAAGCGGACGAGCCCCGGAAGGCGGGGTAGAGGCAGGAGGGGCAGACCCGGGCGGCGGCCCGCCCGGGGCGGGCCGGGCCGTCAAGGGGCTGCGCCTGCCGGGTGGGGTCGGGCGGCCGAGGGGCTGCGCCTGCCGGGTGGGGTCGGGCCGTCGAGGGGTTGCGCCTGTCGGGTGGGGTCGGGCCGTCGAGGGGTTGCGCCTGTCGGGTGGGGTCGGGCTCGAAGGACGGGTCGGGCCGGCGGGTGGTCGGCTGTCGGGCGGGCCGGGCCGGGGAGCGGTCGGCTGTCGGGCGCGCCCGGCCGGAGAGCGGGGCGGGACGGGCTTGCCTGCCCGGGTGGCGGGGGAGCACGAGCCTGGAGGGCGCGGCGGTCCGCGCCTGCCGGGTGGGTGGGCGAGCCGGGTCTCGGAGGGCGGGAGGCACCGCCGCCAGGTGGAGCGGGTGCGGGGTGTCGTGCCGGGCGTTCTACAGCCAGGCCTGTTGGTGGGCCTTGCGTACGGCTTTCGTGGGCGGGGGGCACCGCCAGGTGGAGCGGGTGCGGGGTGTCGTGCCGGCGGTTCTACAGCCAGGCCTGTTGGTGGGCCTTGCGTACGGCTTTCGTGGGCGGGGGGCACCGCCAGGTGGAGCGGGTGCGGGGTGTCGTGCCGGGCGTTCTACAGCCGGCCGTGTTGGCGGGCCTCGCGTAGGCCTTTCGTGGGCGGGGGGCACCGCCAGGTGGAGCGGGTGCGGGGTGTCGTGCCGGCGGTTCTACAGCCAGGCCTGTTGGTGGGCCTTGCGTACGGCTTTCGTGGGCGGGGGGCACCGCCAGGTGGAGCGGGTGCGGGGTGTCGTGCCGGGCGTTCTACAGCCGGCCGTGTTGGCGGGCCTCGCGTAGGGCTTTCGTGGGCCGGAGGCACCGCCAGGTGCGGCGGGTGCGGGGCGTTCTGCCGGGCGTTCTACAGCCAGCCCTGTTGGCGGGCCTCGCGTACGGCTTCCGTGCGGTTGCGGGTGCCGGTCTTGCCGATCGCGGAGGAGAGGTAGTTGCGGACGGTGGACTCCGACAGGTGGAGCCTGCCCGCGACGTCGGCGACCGTCGCCCCGTCCGCGGACGCCTTGAGGACGTCGCACTCCCGGGCGGTGAGCGGATTCGGCCCGGCGCTCAGGGCGGCCGCCGCGAGGGCCGGGTCCACCACCGTCTCGCCCGTGAGCACGCGGCGGATCGCGGCGGCGAGTTCCTCCACCGGCCCGTCCTTCACCAGGAAGCCCGCGGCGCCCGCCTCCATGGCCCGGCGCAGATAGCCGGGCCGGCCGAAGGTCGTCAGGATGAGCACCCGGCAGTCGGGCGCTTGCACGCGCAGCTCGGCGGCGGCGTCCAGGCCGCTCATCCCGGGCAGTTCGATGTCCAGCAGGGCCACGTCGGGCCGGTGGGCCAGGGCCGCGTCCACGATCGCGTCGCCCGCCGAGACCTGGGCGACGACCTCCATGTCCTCCTCCATGCCGAGCAGCAGGGCGAGCGCGCCCCGCATCATTCCCTGGTCCTCGGCGAGCAGCACGCGGACGGACTTGGCGGGCCGGTGGTCCCGGGGCATCTCGTTCACGGCTCAAGAGTAGGGAAGACGCTCATCCCGCTCCCGGCGCCACAGCCGTGGCCGCACCCGCGGCCGTATCCGCGGCCGAGTCCATGGGTGCCTTCTCGGACGACGAGTCCGTGGGTGCCTTCTCGGGCGACGAGTCCGTGGGTGCCTTCGTCGGTGACAAGGCCGCCGCCGAGAGTTCCTCCGCGTCCCTGGGGAGCTCCGCGGTGACCGTGAAGCCGCGCGGCGACGGGCCCGCCCACAAGGAGCCGCCCGCGGTCGCCAGGCGCTCGGTCAGTCCCTTCAGACCGGTGCCGCCGACGCCCTCCACGGCCGGCTGGGCGGACGTGCCGTCGCCGTTGTCGGCGACCGTGAGCAGGACACGCTCGTCCGTGCCGGCGACGGTGATCTCGCAGCGGCTCGCACCACTGTGCCGTACGGCGTTGGTGACCGCCTCCCGCACCACCCAGCCCAGCAGCGCCTCGGTCTGCGGGGTCAGCGGCGGACCCGAGCGGCGTACGACGGGCTCGATGCCGGCGGCCGTCAGCGCCGAGCGGGCCCGGTCCAGCTCCGTGCGGAGGCTGCCCTCGCGGTAGCCGGTGACCGCCTCGCGGATCTCGGTCAGCGCCTGACGGCCCACCGACTCGATGTCGGTGATCTGCGTCAGGGCCGCACCCATGTCGCGGGACGCCAGACGGCGGGCCGCCTCCGACTTCACCACGATCACCGACAGGGTGTGGCCGAGCAGGTCGTGCAGGTCACGCGAGAAGCGCAGCCGCTCCTCCTCCACCGCCCGGCGGGCCAGTTCCTCACGCGCCGCGCGCAGCTCCCGCACGGCCTCGCTCAGCCCCAGGATCGCCGCCGTCACCATGGTGGACAGGAACGTGGCGTAGGCGATGTTGATCCCGTCCCAGCCGTCGCGGACGGCCGAGACCGACCCGGCGAACACCGACAGCAGCACACCCGTTCTCCCCAGCGAGCGGCCGGTGCCGTGCCGGATCGCGCCCGTGGCCAGGCCCAGCAGCGGGAAGAACAGAAGCCAGCTGCCGCCGTAGCCGAGGGCGAGCCCGGTGGTCACCAGGCCCATCAGCAGCAGCGCGACCCGCGTGGAGACCGCCTCGCGCCGCTCCCTGTCGAAGGCGCGGAAGACGATGTAGATGTACAGGGAGTTGAAGGTGAGCAGGCCGATCCCGCCGATCCACGGATTCGGGGTCTTGCCCTGGAGGACGTTCGACAGCGAGCCCAGCCCCATCAGCAGCCAGGGCAGCAGCGAGAAGCCGGTGGGCGGCGGGCCGGGGGTGTCCGGCACCTTCCCGGTCCGCCGCCACGTCTTCCAGTCCGCCTTGACCCGCTCCTTGTGCTCCTGCCAGTGCCGTCGCGTCTCCCGCGCCTCCCGGACGCCGTCCCGCACCGACGCGAGGTGGCAGGACATCCTGCTCGACCAGTTCATGTCTCTCTTCCCCCGATCGTCCTCCGGCTTCCCCGGATCCTCCTCCGGACCTCCCCCGGAAATTCCTCGCCCATGACGCTACGGGGCCCGGGGCACCCCCGGCAGATGCGTCGGTACGGACTCGGGTAGGACAAATGTCACGGCCGACCCCGGCAGAACACGGCCGACCGCCCCGACGCACCGCCAGGAGTCCCATGCCCATCGACGCCGCCAAGGCGCTCTCCGCCGACCCCCGGACCGACGAGATCTCCTGGACCGCCAAGGACGTCCAGCTCTACCACCTGGGCATCGGCGCGGGCGTCCCCGCCACCGACCCCGGCGAGCTGCGCTACACCCTGGAGTCCCGGCTGCACGTGCTGCCGAGCTTCGCCACGGTCGCCGGCGCGGGCCTGCCCGGCGTGATCCGCGCCCTGTCCGTGCCCGGTGTCGACGTCGACCTCGCCCGCGTCCTGCACGGCGGCCAGAGCCTCGTGGTCCACCGGACCGTCCCCGCACGGGGCACCGCGACCGCCACCGCCCGCATCACCGCGGTGTACGACAAGGGCACGGCGGCCCTCCTCGTCCTGCGCACCGAGGCCGCCGACGCCGAGGGCCCGCTGTGGACGGAGGAGGCCCGGATCTTCGTACGGGGAGAGGGCGGCTGGGGCGGCGACCGCGGGCCCTCCGCCCGGACCCGGGGCGAGGCGCCCACCGGTGAGCCGGACCGCACCGCCGAGCCCGACCGCACCGTCGAGCGAGGGACCCGCGAGGACCAGGCCCTCCTCTACCGGCTCAGCGGTGACGACAACCCGCTGCACGCCGACCCCGCGTTCGCCAGGGCCGCCGGATTCGACCGGCCCGTCCTGCACGGACTGTGCACCTACGGCATGACGCTCAAGGCGGTCGTCGACACGCTGCTCGACGGCGACGTCACCCGCGTACGCTCCTACGCCACCCGTTTCGCCGGGGTGGTGTACCCGGGCGAGACCCTGCGCATCCGCATGTGGCGGCGGCAGGGGAGCGACAGGGTCCGGGTGGCGGTGAGCGCCGTCGAGCGGGGCGATGCGCCGGTGCTGGCCGACACGGTCGTCGAACTCTCCTGAACCGACGCTTCCTGGACGCGGAGCGGCCCCGCCCTTCGCGGGAAGGGCGGGGCCGCTCGTCGTCCTCTGCGCCTTGTGCGCCGTGTGTGCCGTCAGGCCGCCACTTCGGTCTGCTCCTGCGCCGGCTTGCGGTGCCGGCCGCTGGGGGCCGTCTCGCCGTCGTGGGAGGAGACCTGGCCGCGGTGCTTCCCGTGTCCCTCGGACCGGGGAGCCTCGGCGGAGGGCGGCTGGGTCGTGCTGGCGTCGCTCATCGGAACAATTCACCCCGTCAACATCATCTTTCGTACAGCCGGGCGAGTCTAACCGGCACACCTCGGGCGAAATCCAGGCGGCCACGCCAACCGGCACGACTTCGTTACCTGGTCGCCATACGGCCTGTCAGCCGGTGGCCATCCGGCCGGTGAGCGCGGCCTGTTGCAGCGGTACGGGGCGGGCCGCCACCGATACCGGAGGTTCCGCTTCCGGGGTCTGGGTGTGGGGCGCCCGGGGCGTCTCGTCCGTCGAGGAGGGCAGGGGAAGCGAGAGGGGGAGCGGGACCCTCGAGGGAGCCGGGGGCGGTGTCCGCGGGGTGTCGTGCGGTGCCGGCGCGGCCTGCGGACTCGGCGGAGGCGGTGGTGCCGCCCCCGCGGGTGACGCCGGGCCGGCGGCCTGGGGCCCAGGCCCGCGGGCTGCTTCCTGTGGGTGGGTTTCCTGTTGGTGGGCTTCTTCTCGGTGGGCTTCTTCCCGACGTCCGGGCCGGTGGGCTTCCCGGGGCCCGGGCACGCGGGCCGCCGCAGGCGCCGCCGGCTCCCGCACCGCCGCCGGATCCTCTGCCGCCGTCCGGCCGCGTGCCGCCGCCGGTTCCTGTGCCGCTGCCGGCTTCTGCGCCGCCTGCGTCTGCCCGCGTGCCGCCGTCGGTTCCTGTGCCGCCGTCTGCCCGCGTGCCGCCGCCGGTTCCTGTGCCGCCGCCGGCTTCTGCGCCGCCTGCGTCTGCCCGCGTGCCGCCGTCGGTTCCTGCGCTGCCTGTGTCTGCCCGCGTGCCGCCGCCGGGGCCGTCCACCGTGCCACCCCGCACGGCACCGCCGCCGTGGCGTACGGCAGCCGCAGCACGCCGTCCTCCGTCCACAGCCCCGCGCCCGCCAACCACCCCTCGGGCGCGGGCAGATGACGTACCGCGCGCTCGGTGGGCCGCCACACGCCGAGCCAGCTGCCGAACGGGCCCTGGCAGTGCAGCGCCACCGCGCAGTGCTCCGGCGTCAGCACCTGCCCCGGCTGGATGGCGAACGGCCTCATCGCGCAGTCCGAGGAGAGTCGCAGGCACTCCGGGAAGCGCACCGGCAGGGTGCTGCCGAGCACCCCCCAACCGAGCCGTTGCCGCCCGGGCGAGGGCGCGTCCGAGCCGATCAGCAGCAGCCCGCTGTCGGGATCGGCGAGCAGCAGCCGGTCGTCGCTGCCGGGAGTGATCTGGAGCAGCGGCGACACCGTGCCGCCGTCGCCCAGGTCCACCACGACCGTCTTGGTGCGCCCGCCGGCCCGCCGGTCCAGCGCCAGCATCCGTCCCGTGCGGTCCAGCCAGACCCCGCCCGAGCAGTGGCCCGGCACCTCGGCCAGCAGCTCGGGCCCGAAGCCGCCGCCCGCCACCAGCCACACCGCCGAGGAGCGCGATCCGGCGGCGAGCGCGTACGCCCGTTCGCCGCCCGGTGCCGGAGGCAGCAGCCGCATCGCGGTGCCCTCCGGGGACTCGACCGCGCCCAGCAGCAGTTCACCGGTGCCCGGGCCGGTCGGGTAGAGCAGCGAGAAGGTGTGCCGGCCGTCCACCAGCCGCCGGATGAGGACCCGGCCGTCGCCCATCGGCTGCACCTCCGTGCCGGGCTCCTCGGGCTGGTTGCCGGGCAGCGGCACCGCGTAGGGCTCGGGGCCGTCCAGGGTCCAGCGCTCCGGGTACCAGGAGTCCCCGCTGCGGGTGAGCCGGGCGGCGTAGGCGCCGTCCACCGTGATCGCGCAGCCCGCCGGTGCCGCACCGCCGTCCTCGTCGGCCGCCGGCGACGGTGGGGGACCCTCCTGTTCGTGTGCTGCCGAAAGCCCCGGAGAGGTACAGACTGTCATCCTTCGGTCACCTCCTGTGAGGACGCTAGTTTTCGTACGCACAGACGGGGGACCGGCGGGCGGGGGCTTCACCCGGACGGGTGGCCCAGGAACGATTCGCCTGAGAAAAGCGGAACGTTTGTGCTGGGCGTGTGCGACCCGGTTCAAACGGCTCGGTCCGCCTCCGGCCGGTGCGGCGGCATCGGTTCAGCCGCGGCGAACACCCAGGTAGCCTTGCACTCGTGCCCCGTCTGTCTGAAGTCATCGCCGCGCTGGAGACCCTGTGGCCCGCCGAGCGGGCCGAGTCCTGGGACGCGGTCGGCACCGTCGTGGGCGACCCCGGCCAGGAGGTCGGCCGGGTCCTGTTCGCCGTCGACCCGGTCCAGGAGATCGTCGACGAGGCGGTGAAGCTGGGCGCCGACCTGCTCGTCACCCACCACCCGCTCTATCTGCGCGGTACGACGACCGTGGCGGCCTCCACCTTCAAGGGCCGCGTGGTGCACACGCTGATCCGCCACGACATCGCCCTGCACGTGGCCCACACCAACGCCGACACCGCCGACCCGGGCGTGAGCGACGCCCTGGCCGGAGCGCTGGACCTCAGGGTCGTACGGCCCCTCGTGCCGGACGCCGGCGACCCGGAGGGCCGCCGGGGCCTGGGCCGGGTCTGCGAACTGGACCACCCGCTGACCGTCCGCGAGCTCGCCGCGCTCGCCGCCCGGTGCCTGCCCGCCACCGCGCAGGGCATCCGGGTGGCCGGCGACCCCGAGGCCGTCGTCCGTACCGTCGCCGTCAGCGGCGGTTCCGGCGACAGCCTCTTCGACGCCGTACGGGCCGCGGGCGTCGACGCCTTCCTCACCGCGGACCTGCGCCACCACCCGGCCTCCGAGTTCGTCGCGGACCGCGCCGCCCACAGCCCCGTCGCGCTGCTCGACGCGGCGCACTGGGCCACCGAGTGGCCCTGGTGCGAGCTGGCCGCGGCCCAGCTCGACGAGATCTCCGACCGGCACGGATGGGACCTGCGCGTCCACGTCTCCAAGACGGTCACCGACCCCTGGACCGCCCACGCGGCGTCCACCGACACCACCGACGAACCCCTGGGAGCCCCCAACTGAACGCCGCGCCCGCCGACCAGATCCGACTCCTCGACGTCCAGGCCCTCGACGTCCGCCTTCAGCAGCTCGCGCACAAGCGGAAGTCCCTGCCGGAGCACGCCGAGATCGAGTCGCTGACGAAGGACCTCACACAGCTGCGCGACCTGCTCGTGGCCGCGCAGACCGAGGAGAGCGACTGCGCCCGCGAGCAGACCAAGGCCGAGCAGGACGTGGACCAGGTGCGCACCCGCGCCGCCCGCGACCAGCAGCGCCTGGACTCCGGCGCCGTCACCTCGCCCAAGGACCTGTCCAACCTCCAGCACGAGATCGCCTCCCTCGCCAAGCGCCAGGGCGACCTGGAGGACGTCGTCCTGGAGGTCATGGAGCGCCGCGAGTCCGCGCAGGAGCGGGTCGCCGAACTGACCGAGCGCGTCGCCTCCGTCCAGGCGAAGGCCGACGACGCCGCCGCCCGCCGGGACGCGGCCTTCGAGGAGCTCGACGGCGAGGCGGCGTCCGTCAGCAAGGAACGCGAGGTCGTCGCCGGCTCCGTCCCCGCCGACCTGCTCAAGCTGTACGACAAGCTGCGCGGGCAGCAGGGCGGCATCGGCGCGGCCAAGCTGTACCAGCGCACCTGCCAGGGCTGCCGCCAGGAGCTCGCCATCACCGAGCTGAACGAGATCCGCTCCGCCGCCCCCGACACGGTCGTGCGGTGCGAGAACTGCCGCCGCATCCTGGTGCGCACCGCCGAGTCCGGCCTGTAAGGGGCGGTCGGCGTGCGGGAGTCCGGTGTGCGGGAGTCGGGTGTGCGGGAGTTCGTCGTCGAGGCCGACGGCGGGTCGCGGGGCAACCCGGGGCCCGCGGGCTACGGGGCGGTCGTGCGTGACGCGGCCACCGGTCAGGTCCTGTCGGAGGCCGCCGAGTACCTCGGTGTCGTCACCAACAACGTGGCCGAGTACCGGGGCCTGCTCGCCGGTCTGCGCGCCGCGCGGGCGCTGGACCCGGCGGCGACCGTGCACGTCCGCATGGACTCCAAGCTCGTCGTCGAGCAGATGACGGGCCGCTGGAAGATCAAGCACCCGGACCTGAAGCCGCTGGCCGCGCAGGCCGCCCGCGTCCTCCCGCCCGAGCGGGTGACGTACGAGTGGATCCCGCGCGAGCGGAACAAGCACGCCGACCGGCTCGCCAACGAGGCCATGGACGCGGGCGCGCGCGGCGAGCAGTGGACGGCGTCGGCGTCCACGGCGGAACTGGAGGCGCCTGCCGGCGGTTCCACGGCGGAGCCGGGGCCGCCCGCCGCCGGCACCGCTGCCCGCACCACCGCCGGCCCCGACGCTCTGACCGCCGCCCGCGAGGCCGCCGACGTACGGGCCGCGCGCGCCGAGGCCGACGAACAGGCCGCGCGCTCAGCGGCCGACGTTCGGGCCGCGCGCACCGTCGCCGCCCCCGGCTGGGCGCCCGCCGACCTCGGCGCACCCGCCACCTTCGTCCTACTGCGCCACGGCGAGACGCCGCTGACCCCGCAGAAGCGGTTCTCCGGCAGCGGCGGCACCGACCCCTCCCTGTCCGCCGTCGGCCGGGAGCAGGCCGAGAAGGCCGCCGTGGCGCTCGCCCGGCGCGGCACGATCCAGGCCGTCGTCTCCTCCCCGCTGGCCCGGACCCGCGAGACCGCCACCATCGTGGCCGCACGCCTCGGCCTGGACGTGACGGTCGACGACGGCCTGCGCGAGACCGACTTCGGCGCCTGGGAAGGGCTCACCTTCGCCGAGGTGCGCGAGCGCCACCCGGACGACCTCGACGCCTGGCTGGCCTCCGCGGACGCCGAACCCACCGGCGGTGGCGAGAGCTTCGCGGCGACCGCCACCAGGATCGCCGCCACCCGGGACAAGCTGGTCGTGGCCCACGCCGGCCGCACCGTCCTGCTCGTCACGCACGTCACGCCGATCAAGACGTTCGTCCGCCTCGCGCTCGGCGCCCCGCCGGAGTCCCTGTTCCGCATGGAGCTGTCGGCGGCCTCGCTGTCGGCGGTGGCGTACTACGCGGACGGCAACGCCAGCGTGCGCCTCCTCAACGACACGTCCCACCTGCGCTGACGACACGGCCCAGCTGCGCTAACGGCACGTCCCCTCTGCGCTGAGCGCGGCGGCCTCACGCGCCAGCCCCTCGATCCGGGCCCAGTCCCGCGCGGCCACCGCGTCCGCCGGGACCATCCAACTGCCGCCGACACAACCGACGTTGGGCAGCGCCAGATAGTCGGGGGCGGTGTCCGGGCCGATCCCGCCCGTCGGGCAGAACCGGGCCTGGGGAAGCGGCCCGGCCAGGGACTTCAGATACCCCGTGCCGCCGGCCGCCTGCGCCGGGAAGAACTTCATCTCCCGCACCCCGCGCTCCAGCAGTGCCACGACCTCCGAGGCGGTCGACACCCCCGGCAGGTACGGCACCCCGGAGCCGGCCATCGCCTCCAGCAGCACCTCCGTCCACCCCGGGCTGACCAGGAACCGTGCCCCGGCGGCCACGGACTCGGCCACCTGTCCCGGCGTGATCACGGTGCCGGCGCCGACGACCGCGCCGGGCACCTCCCCGGCGATCGCCCGGATCGCCGCCGGCGCGGCGGGCGTCCGCAGCGTCACCTCGATCGCGGGCAGCCCGCCGGCCACCAGTGCGCGCGCGAGCGGCACGGCGTCGGAGACGTCCTGGAGGACGACGACGGGCACGACGGGGGCGAGATCCAGCACGGAGGCGGGCCGGGCGGCAGAAGAAGCAGAGGGCATGCCCTCATCCTGCCGACGCGATGCAGTCTGCGCAAAGCTCATTGCATATGATGCAACGCCCTCTGTTGTGGTCCTCTCAGTGAACCTCAGTCACGATCACATCCAGCGCCCAAGCCTTCCCCGCCCTCGCGGGCGGCTCCGCCTCCACCACGAACCCGAGGTCACGCAGCGCCTCCACCAGTTCGGCGGGGTTCTTCGGGGCGGCCCCGTCGGTCAGCAGGCGGCGGACGATCCGCCCCTTGGTCGCCTTGTTGAAGTGGCTGACCACGGACCGCTTCTCGACGCCGTCCACGACCTGGGAGTGCAGCACGCGCACGGTCGCCGTCCGCGCGGCGACCTCGCCCTTCGGCTTCCAGGCGGCGGCGTAGGCGGCGGACCGCAGATCCAGTACGAGCCCGTCCCCGGCGGTCTCCGGCAGCACCGAGGCCATCGGTGTGCGCCAGTACGCGCCCAGCGCGCCGAGCCCCGGCAGCTTCACGCCCATCGAGCACCGATACGGAGGAATCCGGTCGGTCACCCGCACCGCGCCCCACAACCCCGAGAAGACCAGCAGGGAGCGCGCGGCGCGCCGCTTGGCGGCGGTGTCGAGCGAGGCCAGCCCGAGGGCGTCGTAGAGCACCCCGGTGTAGATCTCTCCGGCGGGCCGGGTGCCCGCCGTGCGCAGAGCGGCGTTCTTGGCGACCTCGCCGCGCAGCCCCTCGCTCAGCCCGAGCACCTCGCGCGCCTTGAGGTTCTGGTCGGGGTCCCCCGAGCACAGCTCGACCAGCTCGCCGAGCACCGCCTCCCGGGCGGCGGTCAGCCCCGGCAGCGACAGCGACTCCGTCCTCAGCGGGGCGCCGCGGCCTGCGGAGGCCTTGCCTTCGGACGGGGGCAGCAGCACAAGCACGGGGTTTCTCCTTCAGCTGTCCATAGCGCTCCGCGCCAGCGTACTGAGGGTGCGCGCGAGCCGTTCGGCGTCCTCCGCGTGAAAGCGGACCACCCGCACGGCCCGGCGCCGGCCGAGGAGGGTGACATGGGTGACGGGGGTGGAGAGTTCGAGGGTGAGCGACGTGCGGGAGCCGACGGGGAGATCCAGCTCGCCGTCGGTGCGCCGGCGCGCGGTCCGCTCCTCGCGGCGTACGGACGCGATCACCTCCAGTGGAACGCGCAGATCCACGTGGGCGGCCGACCGTATGCGCAGGGTGCCCGCGGTCAGCAGGTGCGGCCGGAGCACGCAGGCCGCGTGCAGACCGACGACGAGGACGATCGTGCACACCCCGAGGAACGGCAGCACCGCGTGCGCGGCCGGCCAGTCCCGCAGCAGGACGGACATGGTCAGCGTCTCGATCCCGCACACCAACGCCAGCCCGGCCGTGACCGGCCCCCGCGCACGGGCGTACCCGAAGGCCTGTGCCCGCCCGCACCCGACGGCGGCGCGTTCCGTGATCCCCATGCGAGCAGTACAGACGTTGACGTAGCGGGAGGGTCAAGGCGGCGGCTCGGCGACTGACGGGCGCGGTGCTCCTGTGCCACGATCGAGGGAACGGTTCCCGATCTCATGGACAGGTGATCTTGGGATGTCCGAGTCTGGCGAGCGACCGAAGGAGGGGCGTGACATGACTGCCATGGCCCACGAGCCGCTCACACAGGCAGCCGAGGTCCTGCTGGAGGGCTTCCTCGCGCTGGACACCCCGGAAGGCTTCCGGGCGGAGCTGATCGAGGGGGAGATCGTCGTGACGCCGCCGCCGGACGGGGACCACGAGGACTACATCGGCCTGATCGTGAGCCAAGTGATCAGGCGGTCCCGTACCGACATGCAGTTCTCCGGGAACAAGGGCCTGAAACTGAAGAGCCTCGGTGACTGCCCGAAGGACCACGCGATCCCGGACGGCACCTTCGCCCCCGCCGCACT
The DNA here is from genome assembly GCF_040628575.1 of Streptomyces sp. NPDC006393. Taxonomy (NCBI): domain Bacteria; kingdom Bacillati; phylum Actinomycetota; class Actinomycetes; order Kitasatosporales; family Streptomycetaceae; genus Streptomyces; species Streptomyces sp. NPDC006393. Next base: position 5,611 of record NZ_JBEXZD010000107.1, on the reverse strand, counting down.
GCGCCTCTACCGCGGCGCCGACTCCTGGATGCCCTGCGACGGTGTCGCCATGGTCCTGGAGGTGACCTCCACCAAACCCAAGGCCGACCGAGAGACCAAGCGCCGCTGCTACGCCCGCGGGGGCATCCCGCTCTACCTGCTCGTCGACCGGGAGGCCTCCTCGGTCACCCTGTTCAGCCAGCCGGAGAACGACGACTACCGGGGGGTGTGCACCCTCCCCTTCGGCAAGTCGCTGACCCTCCCGGAGCCGTTCGCCTTCGACCTGGAGACCAGCGACTTCCTCTGACCCTGCTGTGCCCGGATGGACGGGGGCCTCGCCGCGCCCGGTAGCATGGTCGGCACGGCAGACGAGCCGGGCGGACGGCCGCGTGGAGTTCCCGCGAGGGGGCTTCCCGAGGAACGTCCGGGCTCCACAGGGCAGGGTGGTGGCTAACGGCCACCCGGGGTGACCCGCGGGACAGTGCCACAGAAAGCAGACCGCCGGGGACCTCGGTCCTCGGTAAGGGTGAAACGGTGGTGTAAGAGACCACCAGTGCCCAGGGTGACCTGGGCAGCTAGGTAAACCCCACCCGGAGCAAGGTCAAGAGGGAACCCTCCGGGGTTCCTGCGCGGACGTTCGAGGGCTGCCCGCCCGAGTCCGCGGGTAGACCGCACGAGGCCGGCGGCAACGCCGGTCCTAGATGGATGGCCGTCGCCGGAGGGCCCGCGAGGACCCCCCGGAACAGAACCCGGCGTACAGCCCGACTCGTCTGCCATTGTGACCCTGGACTGGGGTTTTTCCCTGGTCAGGGTCCTTTTCGGAGCGAGGCACTTCCCGCTTCTACCTGGGAGTTCCCGCGAGTTCCGGGGAAAGTGCGTACGCGTTGTGCACTGGGGCGGCCCCTCGGTAGTGGGCGTGATGGCTGAGGGCATCGGGACTGAACAGAGGCCACCGGGAGGCCGCTCGGATCTCGACGCGCAGGCCCGGCCGTTGTGTGCTCTAGTAGTGGCCGGGGCCCCGGCGACGCGCGTGAAGGCCCGACCTGCCGTCCGGCGCGATCGTGGGCCGCTCCGGCGTTGAGAAGGCCTACGAGACCCGGTGCGGCGCGGCGTGGACGGCAAGCAGCGCATGCACGGGACCCGGACGGCGTGCCAGCCGACACGGGCCGCGTAAGCCCCCCGGTGGTCGGCGTTACCACCCTGCTTCCGCTGTGGGAGGAGGCTGGCAATACATCGGATAGGCACGGTGAAGGCAGGGCGTAGTCACCGCGAGCGAATCGAACCGCACTCGATGACGCGGACTGTGGGAACCCGTGGCCCGCAGATGCCTTTTCACGCGGGGGCAGGCACAGGTGTCGAAGGAGCCACGAGTTCCCGCAGCTTCGTACGGGTCTCGGCGTCGGTCGAGTAGATAACGGTTCCGATCATGCCACGGGTCAACAGAACCTTGTAGGTGTTCAGGATCAAACGGTCCACATCGGCATCGGGCGTCGATTTCTTGAACACGGGATCCTTGGACGCCGTGCGGTCGACGATCCAGCGGTCGTCTCGCCACACGAGGTCTGGGCCGATGATGACTCCGTTCCAGTCGTACTCGAAGCCCTGGGCAGTGTAGACGCAGCCGACCTGGCCGAATCCGGCCGGATCCGTGGCCCAAAGGGCTGCCGGCGGAGCACCGTGCACGGCACGCTCGCCGAAGACGTTCCATGGCCGGGCCCATTCGCCGATCACGACGTCGGTGGGCAGGGACTGGCCGGGCGGGACCTTCTTGGTCCAGGGCCAGCAGTATCCGGCGGTCATCCGCGCGCCGTAGCCCTGCTCGCGCTTGGCCATAAGGAAGGCTTCCAACTCCTGCGGGCTGTCGACCACTTCGAGGGCGACCTTGCCGTCGTCCTCCCACACCACCGGGCCAGTGCCCTCCAGCCCGAGCAGCCGTACCACCCACCGGAGGTACGCGTCGCTGCCTCCGCACCGGAACTGGCTGTCCAGCTCCACGATCCGGCAGCGCAGTCCGCGTGCAGCCGCAGCGGCCCTGATCTGCTCGACGGTGCCCATTTCCCCCGGCCGTACCACCTGGTGTTGGTCGAGGAGAAACACGGGCACGCGTGCGACGTCTATGAGTTCGTCGATCTGTCGCTTGCCAGTGCGCTGCGAGGCGGGGGTGTACCGGTTCGCGGAGGTCTCCCGGATGCGGTGGGCCTCGTCGCAGATCAGCACGGAGAGGCTGTTCTTTGGTGCCGTCATGAAGCTGTTGAAGTACTTGAAAAGCTCCTGAACCTCCCGTTTGCGGCTGCCCGCTACCTTTCGCAGGGTTTTGGTGAACGACTGTGAGCCAGTAGCGTGCAATGCCGGTGTGCCCCGGCGGTAGAGCTCTCCCAGGAGGGAGAGCGCGATCACGCTCTTGCCTGTGCCGGGCCCGCCCGCCACCACGAGGACTTCCTTGTGATCCGACTCGTCCGCCGTACGTACGGCCGCGAGCACCAGTTCGTACGCCACCTTCTGTTCGTCCAGCAGCACGAACTGCTCCCGTTCACGCACCTCCTGAGCCGCCACCGTCATCAGCTGAAGTGAGGGACGGGCCTTCCCGGCCAACAGGGCGTCGGCCTCTGCGGCGCCCGGCCGTGGTGCGAGTTTCGAGCGCAAGTAGTCGAGGAACTCGCCGCGCCTCTCGGCAGTGAACATCCGTCCGCGCTCGCTCTGCTGCGCTTCGTACAGCCCGCTGACCCCGAATTCCGTGGCGTTGTGGAGATAGGCCACACCGCAGATCCGGTCCCCGTGGTCGGCAAGCGCTCCATTGAAGCTCACCAGATAGTCGCAGTACCCCCGGACCTGCTCGATGGGGTTGAGAACGGGCTGGGTGTAGGCGTCGACCCGGCACAGCAGCGGGTCGTCCTCGTCTGGGTACGCCTGGCTCCACTGCTTCAATTCGACAACAACGTAGGAAGGTTCTCCGGTTCGCGGATGCGCGCCGGCCAGCACAGCGTCAGCTCGTTTGCTGGTGAGCGGGAGCGAGTACTCGACCAGCACTTCCACCTGGCCGAGACCGGCATCGACCAGGGCCCGCCCAAGCGCGGGTAGCGAGCGCTCCCACGAGCGAGCCTCGGACGGGCTGGGTTTGTAACCGTGGATGTGCACGAACTGCTCGGCGAGGTGCAGGAACAACGAACCGTCAAGGGTCCGCGCGGTGATCGCTTCTGCGGACTCGCGGAACAGCAAGGAACGCCCCCAGGCAGCACGAAGTGACTCGTGCGGGTGGGGGCATGTCCTTCGAGACTCCACCGAAGCGGAGCGGAAGCCCGTCGGGCCGCAATGACGATTAGTCGAACTCTATCGCGAGCTGCTGCGCGACGGCCTGCTCCGCCTTGGTGACCTGCGGCGGAAGCTTCTTCTTCGCGGGCTTGGCCAACGGGGAGTCTGCGACCGTCCCGGAGATCAGTTCCCGGAGAGCGTGGCGTGTGTCCGTGTCCTCCGCGTAGATGACAATGCCTTTGCGGGCACGGGTGAGCAGCACGTGGTAGGCGTGTCGCACCAGGCGGTCCACTTGCTCGTCGCTCACCTTTGCCTGCTTGAGCTTGCCGTCGTGGGTCTTCGTCCGGTCCACCCTGAACCGTCCGTCCTGCCAGACAAGGTCCTGGCCGATGATGACGCCGCTCCAGTCGAACTCGAAGTTCTGCGCCGTGAAGATGCAGCCGATCTGCCCGAAGCCGCGTGGATCGGTGGCCCACTGACTTGTCTCGGGTACGTCCTCGAGCAACACCCCGTCCTTGGCGTTCCATGGGCGATGCCAGTCACCGATGCGCACCTCGAGGAGAAGTTCGCCGTTGTTGGGTTTCTTCCATTCCCAGCAGAACCCGGCGGTCATCCGCGCCTGTGCATTGTCCTTGCGGGTGCGTTCCTCGAGAAAGGTCTCCATCTCCTCGGGGCTCTCCGCCAGACGAACGTCGAAACGACCGTCGGGTACCCATGGGGGTGCGGTTGTCGGGTTGAGACTCAGCAGCTTCGTCACCCAGTCGCGGAACGCGGAGCTGCCCTCGGCCCGGAACATGCCGGGCAGTTCGAAGACTTCGTAGTCGCACCCCAGCGCCTCGGCCCGTTCGACGAGATAGGCCACCGAGCCGACTTCGTCCGGCCGCAGAGACTGCCAGTCGTCGAGCAGAAACACCGGCACCTCGGCGGCCAGGATCAGCTCGTCCGCCTGGGGAAGCCCACGCTCCTTGACCCACTTCGGAACGTCGCGGCCGTCGGACCTGATGCGTACGCGATGGGCTTCGTCGGCGATGAGGACGTCGAGGGAGTTCTCCGGCAGCTTGCCGAACTGTTGGAAGAAGCGGTAGTCCCTGCCCGCCTGCTTCTTGACGGCGCCCTTCGTACCCCGCGGCGCCGCATCCACGGCGGCTTGGCGCAGGTTCCGGGTGAAGGAACGGGAACCGCTCGCGTGTACGACCTCGTGCCCTTCCTGCCGAAAGGTCCGCAGCAACTCGACAGCGACGGCCGTCTTGCCGCTGCCAGGGCCGCCCTGGATGATGACGACTTTCTTGCGGCCGCTCTTGGCTCCGCCGGCGCGGACCTTCTCGTACACCTCCTGGAAGGCCATCTCCTGTTCTTTCTGAAGGGCGAAGACCGGATGCGGGCTGCCCACCCGGCTGAATGCCTCGCTCGACGACGGCGCCTCGTACTGCGTCGCCCGGCACAAGACGTCCGCAGCCCTTGCGCCGGAGACGCCCTGATCCAGACGCGAGGCGAGAAACGCCTCGAAGTCGCCAAGCTGGTCTCTGGTGTACAGGCGGCCGTGGGCGCTTCGGGGCAGGTCGAAGAGAGCGGCGACCTCATGCCTGGCGTTGTGCAGCAGCGCGACTCCGGCGATGCGGTCGGGGTGACAGTGCAGAGGTGCGAGGTGCTGGATGAGGTACTCGCAGTAGCGCTGAACCTGGCGTACCGGATGCAGTTTCGGCATGCCGTACCCGGCGTCCACTGCGATGGGATTGGTGGGAGACACCACCGCCTTGCGCCATTGCTTGAGTTCGACGACGACATAGGACAGGTCCTGGGTCGTCGGGTGCTGCCCTGCGAGGATCACGTCGGCTTCGCCGGCCATGCCGGGGGTCGCGTACTCGATGAGGACCTCGACGCCGTCGAGGTTCCGGGCGAGAAGCGCCTCGATGACATCGGGGAGGCTGTGGTCCCAGGACGCGACCAGTCCCTTCCCCGGTTGCTTCTTGTTGGGGTGGGTCTGAACGTACTCGTCGATCAGCCGTTGGGTGAGCGGCAGGTGCTCGGCGCCGACAGGAACGATGAGCGGGCGCAGCTCGGCGGCCGATTTCCGGAGCAGCAACGGTACTTCCCCCACAGGCACGACAGAACTCGTGCGGGTGGGGGCCTGTCCTGAGGAGGAAGCCCGTCGGGCCGCAATGACAGCTTGCGAAGGGGCGGACCCGGAGGCCCGCCCCGCTCCCCGGTCAGCCGAGGAGGTGCACCGCCGCCTGGACGAGGGCCCGTACCAGGTCCGAGCCGAGGCTCGCGGCGACACCGACGAGGATGTCGCGGACCAAGGTGCGGGGCCGTTCAGGCTTGTACTCGACGGGGCTCATCCGAGAGCGTCTCCTTATGTGCGGTCGGATGGCAGGGACGGCTC
>NZ_JBEXZD010000106.1:0-29994 GCF_040628575.1 Streptomyces sp. NPDC006393 | reverse complement strand
ACAACGCCGCTGGGGGTCCCCCCACGCCGTCAAGGCAGTGGGGGAGGGCGTGCCGGCCCCCGCGTCTGCGCCATGATCCGCCGGACAGGCCCTAGCCCCGCCGGTTCCGGGTCAGTCGGCGGGTGGGCCGCCGCGCCAGGAGGGGAGTGGTCGTTCTCCGACGGCCACCTCGTAGGCGGCTCGGGCCAGGAGGCGGGTGGAGTCGAGGGTGGGGAGCGGGGAGATCTCGGGTGTGATCAGGAGCGGGATCTCGGTGCACACGAGGGCGACGGCGTCGCATCCCCGCTCGGCCAGCTCGTTGATCACGCGCAGGTACTCCTGGCGCGAGGCCTCGGTGAGCACTCCTCTGACCAGTTCGTCGAAGATGATGCGGTTGAGTACCTCGCGGTCGTCGGGTTCGGGGAGCTCCATGGCGATCCGGCGCGCGGCGAGCGCGCGGGGGTGGACCGGGCCGTCCATGGTGTACTTCGTGCCGAGTACGGCGACCCGCTCGCGGCCGTCCCGGGCGGCCTGGTCGGCGACCACGTCGGCGATGTGCAGGCCCGGCAGGGCGAGGTCGGGGCCGGGGCGCTCCAGGGCCAGGTGCGCGGTGTTGTCGGGGCAGGCGAAGAAGGTGGCGCCGGCGCGGGCCAGTCGGTCCACACTCACGGCGAGAGTGCGCCGTACCGCGTCGTGGTCACCGGCGTCCCAGGCCGCCATGCTGTGGCCGAAGGCGATGTAGTCCAGTGTCACGTCCGGGTGCTCATGGCGGCCCGTCCGTGTGAACCCCTCCTCGCAGTAGGCCAGGAAGTTGAGCGCCGCGCCTCCCGTGCTGTGCGCCAGAATGCCGAAGTGCTGCATGTTCCTCATGGGGCCGTGTGGATCGGCGGCCGGTTCTCCGAGGCCGTCCTTGACCCAGGGAGCGTACCGCCGTCAACTCGCCCACGCCTGGAGGCGTTCGCCCGGCTCCTGCTCCCTGAGCAGGGCGAGCGACTGCTTCTCCAGCTGGCGGACTCGCTCGCGGGTCAGACCGATGTGTTCCGCGACCTCCTTGAGGGTGCGCTGGCGCCCGTCGTGGAGGCCGTAGCGGAGGCTGAGGATGAGCGCCTCGCGTGGCGCCAGGGTGTCCATGGCCTCGCGCAGTTCCTCGGCGAGCGCCTGGTACTCGGCGACTTCCGGAGCCTGGAGCACCTCGCTGTCGGGGATGAGGTCACCGACCACCGTCTCGCCGGTGTCGTCCACCGGCATGTCCAGACTGATCACCTGCCGGCCGACCCGCCTCAGCCAGGCGACCCGGTCCTCGGCGACGCCGCCGTCCCGGGCGACCTCCTCGACGGTGGGCTCGCGCCCGAGGTGCAGCTGGAGCTTGCGCTCGACCTTGGCGATCTTGTGCAGTTGCTCCACGACGTGCATCGGCAGCCGTACCGAGCGGGCGTGCGTGGCCAGGCCCCGTTCGATCGCCTGGCGGATCCACCAGGTGGCGTAGGTGGAGAACTTGAAGCCCTTGGTGTGGTCGAACTTCTCCACGGCCCTGATGAGACCGAGGTTGCCCTCCTGAATGACGTCGAGCAGGGGCAGACCGCGGTGGGCGTGCCGCTTGGCCATGGCCACGACGAGCCGGAGGTTGGCCCGCACCATGTGGTCCTTGGCCTCCTGGCCGTCGTGCACCGCGAGCTCCAGTTCCCGTCTGCGCTGGGGCTCGATCTCACGGCCGTCGCTCTCGGCCTGCGCCAGTTCCTCCGTGGCCTGCACGCCGGCCTCGATGCGCCGGGCCAGCCGTACCTCGTCCTCCGCGTCGAGCAGCGGGGTCGCCCCGACCTGCCGCAGGTACTGGCCCAGCAGATCGGGATCCCCGTCCGGCTCGGGTGCCGGATTGTGCCGCTTCGTGGCGCGGGCGGGGGCCCGCCGGCCGTCCGGTACGGACGCTGTCGTCTTCCGTGTCGCGGGAGCCATGGTCGCGCTCCTCATCTCCTCGCGATGTCCTCGCGTCCAGGATGGCCCGAGTACCCGGCGGTCCGGGGGCCGTGCCGGGCAACGAGTAAAGCAATCGTATGGTCTAGTCCAGTGCGAGGAAGGCGACGATCGCCTCGGTGAGCTCCGGGGCGACGGCTGCCGTCCAGTGGTTCCCGGGCACCACGGCTCTGCTGCCGTGCGGCAGTAGCGAGGCCAGCCGGTCGGCCGTGGCCGCGCGCTGGTCCTCGTCCCCGACCGCCACCAGGGTCGGCACCTGGAGGCGACCGATCAGTTCCACCGGAGTGGTGACGAGTGAATCGAGCACGTGGAGGAGCGCCACGGGGTCCGCGTCGGCCGCCCTCAGCCACTGCTCGGCCCGCCCTTCCGGTGAGTCCGGCGCGAACGTCCCGAATCCGGCCAGTACCCGCCGCTGGAACGCCCCGCCCTCCGCTCCGCCCCCGGCGCCGAGCACCTGGCGCAGGCCCTGGCCGGCGACCACCGCCCGGCCCGGCGTCGCGCCCCGCACCAGCGCCCTCACCACGACGCGCGCGCCGAGCGAATATCCCCCCAGGTCGTAGTCGTCCGGCCCGTGCAGCCCGAGGTGCTCGAGGAGGGCCAAGACATCGTCGGACAGGACGTCGGAGGGGTAGGCGGCGGCGTCGTGGGGTTTCGCGCTCGCGCCGTGCCCGCGGAGGTCCGGCATGATCACGCGGTGGCCGCGGGCCGCGATCGCCTCGGCCCTGCCTTCGCGCAGCCACAGGGTGGCGTCCCCGGTGAAGCCGTGCAGCAGGATCAGCGCTCTGCCCTCACCCACCGCCCGGGAGGCGAGGCGCACGCCGTCACGGCCGGGGAAGAAGGACGGAGCGGGATGGGGCATGTGCCGCAGCATAGGCGGCCCGGCATCCCCGCGTGGGCCTCGCGCCATCGCCACACGTCGGGCGGATCCGGGGCCTCCGTTTCAGCTGCCACCGGGCCTATGGACACGCCGAGTTGGTCTAGGCCAATATGCCGCCATGCCGACACCCAGCCTGCGCTGCGCCGTACGCAGTGCCCTCACCGCGCTCGTCCCCCTCGCGCTCATCGGCGCGCTCACCGGGCCCGCCCAGGCCGCGGCCCCGCGCACGGCGGCCGCGTGGCCCGATCCCGTCCCGGTCGTCACCCACGTCGACACCACCGACCCGGTCGTGTTCATCACCATCGACGACGGCTGGAACCACGACCCGGCCGCCCAGAAGCTGCTGCTCGACCGGCAGGTGCCCGCCTCGCTGTTCCTGCTGCCGGGTGCGTACGCGTACGACCCCGAGTACTTCCACACCCTGCTCGACCACGGCCGGTCCCGGGTCGAGAACCACACCGTCGACCACCCGGATCTGACCACGCTGGACGCCGCCGGGCAGAAGGCGGAGATCTGCGGGGCGCGCGACCAGGACCTCGCCGAGTTCGGCGACAGCCCGCTGCTGATGCGTCCGCCGTACGGGGCGTACAACGACACCACCCGGACCACCGCCCGTGCCTGCGGCGCCGAGGCGGTGGTGACGTGGACGTACGACCTCACCACCTGGACGGACCCCGTTCCGGTGCCCCGGCTGAAGCCCGGCGACATCATCCTGATGCACTTCAACGGGACCGTGGAGCAGGATCTGCGCCGGGTTTTGGACGCGGCCGCGGCGGCCGGGCTGAAGCCCGCCCCGCTGCGGGAGTACATCGGCGGGTGATGCCGGGACGGGAGGCGGCGGGCCCGCGGTGGATCAGGCGGCGCGCCGGAAGAGGGCGGCCCACAGGAAGGGTTCGCCGAAGTACGCGGACTCGGGCGGTTCGTCGCGCATGCGTCGCAGTTCGACCTCGGTGAGGTCGGAGAAGATCCGCCGCAGGGCCTGTGGGCTGTAGGCGAGCCCGCCGTGGAGGCGGGCGTCGCGGTAGAAGGCCGCGTCGGGCAGGCCGGACCCCCCGGCCGCCCCGTCCGTGAAGCAGGTGAGCGCGAAATGGCCGCCCGGCGCGAGGAGTTGGTCCAGCAGGGAGAGGTAGCTGATGCGGCGGTGGGGCGGCAGGTGGTGGAAGCAGCCCGAGTCGTGGATCAGGTCGTAGCCTCCGCTCAGCTCGGTGCCGGCCAGAGCGAAGGCGTTTCCCTGGTGGAACCGGACGCGGGCCCCGGCCGCACGGGCGCGTTCCTCGGCCCAGCCGATGGCCGCAGAGGAGAGGTCGACGGCGTCCACCTGGAAGCCGAGGGAGTCCAGGTACAGCGCGTTGCGTCCGGGTCCGCAGCCCAGGTCGAGCGCCCGGCCCGGGGTGATGAGTCCGCGGTCGACGTACGAGGCGAGACTCTCGTCCGGCTTGGCCACGAAGAACGGCACCGGTCTCGAACGGTCGCCGTAGAAGGCGTCCCACCAGCCGGCCGCGCCGCTCGTCCAGCGGTCGGCCTGAGGCGTGAACAGGTCGTCCAGGAGTCGCAGCACGTCCTCGACGGTACGGATGTTCCGGTCCATCCGGCCCCCTTTCCCGATGACCGGACAGTACGGCCGGACACCGCGAAATCCCAGCTCACGCCGTACGCCACGGAGGCGTGGACAGCTGATGGCGAGGCTCCGGGGAGTGCCGGCGGGCAGCGGCCCGGGCACCGCACGCGCGGCCACTCCTTCCCCCTCTGACGGGCGTCACGACGGGTTCCAGCGTGGAGCTCGGGCCGGTTTCTGAACTCTCTCCCGATGGTCGTGCCCGCGTGGCCGCCGCGGCCGGGTCCCGGTCCTTCTCAGGGAGTTGGCGTCCCCGTGGGAGCCGAGGTCGGCGCGGGCGTCGGGTCGGCGGCGGGCGCGAGTCCCGTGGTGGCCGGCGGTCGTGGCATGGACGCCACCTTCCGTACGGCGGAGAAGACGACGGGCAGGGCCGACGCGGGCGCGGCCAGGGCGCAGACGATCACGGCGAGGTGCAGGCCGAGCAGGTCGGCCAGGAGCCCGCCGGCCGCGGCGCCGAGCGGCATGGTCCCCCAGATGAGGAAGCGGTTGGCCGCGTTCATCCGAGCGAGGAGGTCGTCCGGGGTGGTGGCCTGGCGGAGGCTGACGGCGTTGACGTTCCAGACGCTGACGCCGATGGCGGTCACGGTGAACCCGAGGAGCAGCCAGGCGGTGGTGCCCGTACTCGGTGCCCAGGCGGCCAGCAGAAAGCCCGCGTTGAGGGCGGCACCGACCACGATGGCGGGCCCCACGCCGATCGAGGCGTTGAGCCGCGGGGTGAGGAGCGAGCCGGCGAGGTAGCCGAGTCCCGCCACCGCGAGGACGGTACCGACCGTGGCGGGCGACAGCCGCAGCTCACGGACGGCGTAGGTGAGGAAGACGGCCAGCAGTCCCTCGGTCCAGAAGTTCAGCCATGCCGCCCCGACGGCCAGCGGGCGGATGTAGGGATGGGTCAGGCAGAAGCGCAGCCCCGCGCGGACCTGGACGAGCAGGCCGCCGGACCGGGCCGCCGCCGTCGGTGACGGCACCGGGGGCAGGCCGCGCAGCAGGAGGGCGGAGACCCCGTAGCTCAACGCGTCCACCGCCAGCGCCACCGGCGCGGTGAGTGCCTGGACGAGGACGCCGCCGAGGGCGGGTCCGGACGTCTGGGCGGTGGCCCGCACCACCTCCAGCCGGGCGTTGGCAGGTGCGATCTGGTCGGGCCGGACCAGCGCGGGCAGCACCGAGAGCGAGGCGATGTCGAAGAACACGCTGAGCGCGCCCACGCCCAGCGCGACGACGTACAGCTGAAGGAGGGTCAGCACGCCGGCCAGTTGGGCGACCGGCAGGGTGGCCAGCAGCACGCCGCGGCCCACGTCGCAGAACACCATCAGCCTGCGCCGGGCCCAGCGGTCCGCCCAGGCGCCCGCGGGCAGGCCGAGCAGCAGGAAGGGCGCCGTTCCCGCCGCCGCGAGCAGGGCCACCTGGCCGGGCGAGGCGTGCAGCGCCACGAGGGCTGTCAGGGGGAGCGCGAGCACCGACACCTGTGTGCCGATCAGGCTCACCCCGGACGCCGCCCACAGGGCGCGGAATCCGTGCTGGGACCACACCGGGTGCCATCGCATGGTCTGCCGTCCTTCCAAGAGGGTTCGAAGGATTGACACCGTAGAAGCGTCACTCAAAGGTGTCAATCCTTCGATTGATCGCATCATGCGGTGTCAATCCAGGGAGGGCATTGAACGCACATGCCAGGTCTCCCGGCCCCGGAGAATGGCCCCAGCGAGCCGACGACCGCCCGACGAGCAGGACGAGCGGCCGATGTGGGTAGCCGTCGGGAGACCTCCAGGTGACACCGTGCTAGGGTGTCAATCTGTTTCCAGGGCGCTCGAATGACGCGTGAACGCTGCCCCGAGGTGAAGTCGATGCCGCAGAGTCCGTGGGTTCCCGGCCCCCTGCCGGAAGGCCGTCCCACGTATGTGGGGCTCGCGGACGTGCTGGCCGGCGACATCGCGCGCGGCCGGCTGCGGGCGGGTGACCGTCTGCCGACCCATCGCCACCTGGCCCGGACGCTCGGCGTGACCGTCGGCACCGTCGCCCGCGCCTACGCGGAGGCGGAGCGCCGCGGACTGGTCGGCGGCGAGGTCGGGCGGGGCACCTTCGTCCGCTCCGGGTTCGGACTGGCCGACGCCCCGGCCGCCACCGAGGTCGACCTGGCCTCGCTGCACCCGCCGATCACCGACGACGTCGACCCCGCCGCCCTGCTGGGTGCCACGCTCGCCGCGCTGGCCTGCGACCCCCGCGCACTGCGGTCGGTGACCGACACCGAACGCGGCAAGGACCTGCCGGCCCACCGCGCCGCCGCTGCCGCCTGGGTGGCCCGCGCCGGATTCCGGCCGCCGCCCGAGCGGGTCGTGCTGACCGCGGGCGCTCAGCACGCCCTGACCGCTGCGCTGCTGGCCGTGGCCGCGCCCGGCCAGGTGGCCACGACGCCCCTGACCAACCCGGGTCTCATCGCCGCCGCGCGGCAACTGTCCGTTCCGGTCGTGGCCGTCGAGAGCGACGAGGACGGGATGCTCCCGGACGCGCTGGCCGACGTGTGCGCCGCCGGCCGGGTGACGCTGGTGCACCTCCAGCCGACGCTGGCCAACCCGAGCGGGCGCACCATGCCCGCGTCCCGCCGCGCCGCCCTCGCCGAGGTGTGCGCCCGGGCGAACGTCTGGGTGCTGGAGGACGATCCGCTGGGGCCGCTGGCCGCGGAAGGTCCCGACCCGGTGGCCGCCCTGCTGCCGGACCGCACCTGCTTGGTGACCAGTACGGCGAAGGCGCTCGCGCTGGGCCTGCGGATCGGCGTGGTCGTCGCGCCGGAGGCGGCCGGTCCGGATCTGGTGGCGGCGGTGCGGGCGACCACCTGGCTCACCGCCCCCCTGCTGGGCGAGGTCCTCACCCGCTGGGTGGACGAGGGCACGGCCGACCGGATCGCCGGCGCCCGTCGCGCCGCCGTGCGCCGCCGCAACGCGATGGCCACCGAGATCCTCGCGGGCCTCGGCGTCCGCCCCGACCCGGCGGCCCCCCATCTGTGGCTGCCCCTGCCCGAACCCTGGGGTGTCGGCCAGTTCACCGCGGCGGCCCGCGACGCCGGCGTCCTGGTCTCCCCCGGCGACGAGTACACCACCAGCCGGCGGCAGAGCGCCTTCGGCGTGCGCGTCGGCCTCAACGCGGACGTCGACGACGACGCGCTGCGCCGGGCCCTGCTCAGCCTCGTGGGTCTGCTCCACACCAGCCCCCGCGGCCCGAACGGCTGACCGGCGCACGGCCCGTGTGCCGCTCACCCGTTCGCATCACGCCGCACGCCGCTGAGTTGCGCCGCCCATGGGCCGGCCACAGGCTCATGGGTGTACCGGCGGCCGGGCCCTGTTCCCGCCCGCCGCGGGAAGCGGATGGAGGAAGTCGATGGCGACGTGCGAAGTCTGCGGCAACGACTACGCGATGGCCTTCGAAGTACGAGCCGCCGGAGCGGTGCACGTCTTCGACAGCCTGGAGTGCGCGGCCCAGCGCATGGCTCCGAACTGCGACAACTGCAACTGCCGGATCCTCGGCCACGGGCTCCAGGCGGACGGACAGTTCTTCTGCTGCGCCCACTGCGCACGGCAGAAGGGTCACGCCCAACTGGTCGACCACGCCTGACCGGTGCGACGGCAGCGCCGGCGTACTGACGCGGCGGTGCGGAGGAGGCCACCATGGAGGAGTACTACGTCTGGGTGACGACACGCCGCCTTCGGCCGGGCGCCCTGGAGGAGTTCGAGGGGGCCTGGCGTCCCGAACCGTATCCGCGGGGTCTGCACCGCTCCTACGCGTACTGGTCGCAGGACGGGCAGGAGATCACCGGCGTGTCCTTCTGGGAGTCCCAGGAGGACTGCGACGCCTGGCGGTCCTCCGAGCCGGAGGCGCAGCGGCGCGCGGCCATGGCCCCGTACGTCGTGGAGGAGCGCGAGGGCTTCTACCGCGGCCGTCAACTCGCCGTTCCGCAGCGGTAGCCGTCGGGTGGCTGACAGCATGAGCGAGATCGTCGTCGTGTATGAACTCGACCGACCGGTGGCCACGCGCCCCACGACGGAGTCGGCGGGTGGTGAGCGACCGTCCGTCCACAGGGTGCACGCGGCGCCCACCGCCCCGGGCTCGCACACCGAGACGGGGCCGCGCACGCTGTGCGGTAAGGACACCTTCGCCATGGTGAGGGCTGCCCGGCAGCCGGCCGAGCAGCAGGAGACGCCCTGGTACCCGGAGGAGCACCGGGCCTCGGTCTGCCCCGACTGCGACGCCGTGATCGAGACGTGAGCGGCCACCCGGGGCCGTCGTGTTGCGCCACCTGGATGGGCTCCTGAGCCACGTGGATGGATGTGGCGTGCGGATCACCGGTCCGTGCCGTCGTCCGTGCTTCCATCGCGCCAGGAGGCACATCACATGGCTGACGACCCACAGCAGACCACCCGCTCCGTTCTCCCCGCGTCCCGGCGCCGCGTGCTCACAGTGGCCGCCCTGACGCCCGTCCTCACCGGGGTGCCGGGCACCGCGGGCGCCGTGTCCGCCGGGCGGACGGAGCACACGCCGGTCGAGCCGGTGATGACCCGGCTCACGGACTGGGCGGACGTGGGCAGGGCCCTCGGCCGGCCCGGCGACATGAAGCGGTTCATGTACCACACGGCCCTGCCCCGCCGGGACCTCACGGTCTTCTCCCACGGCATCCGGATCGACCCTGCCCTCGCCCTCGGCACACACGTGTCCTTCGTGCGCTACGCCGACCACAGCACGCTGCTCATGGGCGACGTGGTGGTCACGGAACGCGAACTGCAGGGCTTCATCGACGTCCTCCAGGGCCACGGGATCATGCAGACCGCCCTCCACAAGCACCTGCTGGCCCACGAGCCGGACGTGTGGTGGCTCCATGTGCACGCCCACGGCAACGATCCGGTGACCGTCGCCAGAGGTCTGCGCGCCGCCTTCGCCCACACCGGCACCCCGCCCGCCGAGCCGGTCACGGCCTCGCCGCCCGTCCGCCTGGACACCGCCGCGATCGACGCGGCGATGGGCGTCAAGGGCTACCCCGACGGCCAGATCTACAAGTGCACCTATGTACGCCGCGAGACCATCCTCGACGGCCACCTGATCCTGCCTCCCGGACTGGGCGCCACCACCTCCGTCAACTTCCAGCCGCTCGGCGGCGGACGGGCCGCGATCAGCGGCGACCTGGTGATGACCGCCGAGGAGGTGCAGCCCGTTCTCGTGGCGCTGCGGCGCGGCGGGGTCGAACTCGTCGAGGTCCACCACCACAACCTGACCGACGAACCGCGCCTGTTCTTCGTCCACTACTGGGCCGTCGGCGATGCCGTGCGGCTCGCCAGGGCCCTGCGCCGCGCCGTGGACACCACCAATGTCGTACCGATGTCCGGAGGAGCCGGCTGATGACCGGGGAGAAGGAAACGATCACCTGCCCGTTCGACTTCAGCGAAGCGCTGGAGTTCGACCCCGTGCTCGCGGACCTGATGCGCCGCGATTCCCCCGCACGGATCCGGCTCCCCTACGGTGATGCCGACGCCTGGCTGATCACCGGCTTCGACGCGGTCAAGCAGGTGACCACCGACCACCGGCTCAGCCGGGCGGGCATCGTCGGCCTCGACTACCCCCGGATGACCGCGGAGCCCATCGTCTCGCCCGAGTCGATCAACGTGATGGACCCGCCGCACAGCAGCCGCGTCCGCCACCTGGCCTCCCAGGCCTTCACCCAGCCGCAGGTCGACGCCATGCGGCCCCGTATCGCCCGGCTGGCCGACCTGCTGCTGGACGAGATGGAGCGGCAGGGCCCGCCGGCGGATCTGGTCCGGCATCTGTCCGACCCCCTCCCCCAGCACACCGTCCTGGACCTGCTCGGCATCGAACGGCAGGAGTGGCCCCGGATCCAGGAGTCCGTGCACCAGTTGCTCGTCGTCGGCGCGGACAACAAGGAGACCGCCGCGACCGCCAAGGCGGATCTGACGGCCTACTTCGCCAAACTCGTCGAACAGCGCCGTGACTCGCCCGGCGACGACCTCATCAGCGCGATGGCCGCGGCCCGGGACGGCGAGGAACAACTGGACGACAGGGAACTGGCGGTCATGACGCTGATGCTGGCGCTCAGCGGCCAGGACACGGCGACCTGCCAGATCAGCGACATCACCTATCTGCTGCTGACCCGTCCCGAGCTGATGGACCACCTCAGGAGCCGGCCGGAGACCCTGACCGACGTCCTGCACGAGCTGCTCCGCCACATCCCTTTCCGCAAGGGGGTCGGGATCCCCCGGGTGGCGCTGGAGGACATGGAGCTGGACGGCGCGCGGATCCGGGCGGGCGACTTCGTCCACGTGTCGTACCTGACGGCCAACCGGGACCCGGAGCGCTACCCGGACCCGCACGCCATCGACCTCGACCGGCCCACCAGCCCGCACATGACCTTCGGCTGGGGCGGGCACCGGTGCATCGCGATGCCACTGGCCATGGCGGAGCTCGAGGTGGCCATCGGCCGGCTCGTGGAGCGCTTCCCCGGTCTACGGCTCGCGGTGGCGCCCGAGGACGTGCGGTGGGACACGAAGACGATCCGGCGGTTCCCGCTGGAGCTGCCGGTGGCCTGGTAGCGGCCGGTCACGCGGGGCCCCCGTCGGCCATGCCGGGCCCATCGCCCGTCACGCGGGGCCCGCCGCCCGTCACGCCGGGCCCGCCGCCCGTCCCCGCCTCCCGGGGACGGGTGGGAGACGGGGACCGCGGCCTCGGCGTCCGCACGGAGTCGGGTGGGAGCCGAGACGAGGAAAGTTATCGCCGTGAGGCGGAGGTGTCGTTCCTTCGCAGGGGTGAAGCATTGGCCACGCGTTCGCGCTCGGCAAGACGATCCGCTGCCAGGCGATCCGCTGCTAGGCGATCCGGTCGACGGCGACCATCGCGACGTCGTCCACCAGGCGGTCCTCGGTGTGCACGACGAGGCTCTGGTGCAGTCGGTCCAGGAACTCCCGGGGGGTGCGGGCGTGGCCCACCGATTCCATGTGTTCGGGCAGGGCGAAGAAGTCGTTGTCGCGGTTGCGGGCCTCGATCACCCCGTCGGTGTGCAGCAGCAGCCGGTCACCGGGCACGAACGGATAGCGCTCCGGCCCGGCGGGCGGGCCCGTCATGAGGTCCTCCAGGCCGAGGGGCGGCTGCGGTGAGCCGGGCACCAGGGCCTGAACCCTGCCCCGGCGCAGCACCATCGGGGGCGGATGGCCGCGGTTGACCACCTCGACCACGGATCCGTCCGGCACCTGGGCCACCAGTGCGGTGACGAAACACTCCCCCTCCGGTCCGCCGTCGGCCGCCTCCTCGGCCGCGGACTCCCGTCGCAGCGCTGCGGCACAGTGGTTCATGACCTCTCCCAGGTCCTCGTCGTAGTGCGCGGCCTCCCGGAAGGCACCCAGCACGGCCGCGGCCGAACGTACGGCCGGCAGCCCCTTGCCCCGGACGTCCCCCACGATCATCCGGACCCCGTACCGGGTCTGCACGGCCTCGTACAGATCGCCGCCGATCTGCGCGCCCGACTCGGCCGCGAGATACATGCTGGCCGCCCGCAGCGGTCCCAGCCGCGCGGGGACGGGGTGCAGCAGGACGCTCTGCGCCGCCGCGGCGATGCGGCGGATCTGGTCGAGTTCGCCCTGTCTTCGCGCCTGCACGGAGTTGCTGGTGGTGACGCTGGCCACGGAGACCACCAACAGGCCCAGGAGGTTGCCGTAGACGTGCTCGCCGCGCCATGCCCCATGGATGGTGGCGCTGATCAGCGTGACGGCGAGGGCTCCGGCCGCCGCCGCCAGGATGCCCTTGGGGCCCATCGTCAGCGACGCCAGCGCGGGCATCGCGGTGAGCAGCGGGCCGGTGTACATCATGTGCCCGGGTGAGAGCTCTATCCCCAGCCCGAGCAGCACGATCAGGAACGGCACACTCTGGGTGAGTCTGAGCAGGACCTCGTGACCTCCCCAGCTCCGTTGCCGGGTTGATCGGGAGTGCAACCGCATGAGTACAGCCTGCCTCGCTGACGATGAGGGTTCCACTTGCCGCCGGTCACCCCCTTGGCAAGCTTGATTAATTCATATTTAATGGCTTGCGGGCCCTCGACGGGACGGCCCGCCTCCGTGTTGTCGCCGTACCAGAGCCACCCCCGGGAGCTTGCGCGTGGACCTTCACCGCCCTGCCGAACACCGCCCTGTCGCAGGCCGGTTCGCCGGCCGTTGCGTCGTCGTCACCGGAGCGGCCTCGGGAATCGGTGCCGCCACGGCACGCCGGCTCGCCGCGGAAGGCGCCGCCGTGGTGCTGGTCGATGTGCTCGACGAGCCGGGCGAGGAGACGGCCGCGGCCATCAGGAACGCCGGCGGGAGCGCCGTCTACCGGCAGGGCGACGTCTCGGACGAGGCGGCGTGGGCGAGCGTCGTCGACACGGCGCGGGAGCGGTTCGGTCCCGTGTCCGCGCTGGTCAGCAACGCGTACACCGTGCGTGTCGCCTCCGCCGACGCCATCGACCGGGCGGAGTGGGACCGTCAGCTCGCCGTCAGCCTCACCGGGAGCTTCCTGGGATTCCGCGCATGCCTGGACGACCTCCGCGCCACCGGTGGCAGCGCCGTGTTCGTGTCCTCCGTGCACGCTCTCGTGGGCATGCCCGGGCGCCCGGCCTACGCGGCGGCCAAGGCCGCGCTGACCGGGCTGATGCGGCAGCTGGCGGTCGAGTACGGCGGCCCCGGAGTGCGCGTGAACGCGGTGCTGCCCGGACCGGTGCTGACCCGCGCCTGGGACGGCATCGGTGAAGCGGACCGGAAGGCCAGCGCGGAACAGACCGCACTGGGCCGTCTGGGACGGCCCGAGGAGGTGGCGGGCGCCATCGCCTTCCTCCTGAGCGCGGACGCGTCGTTCGTCACCGGGGCCTCGCTCGTCGTCGACGGGGGGTGGAGCGTGCTGAAGACCTCGTCGTAGGCGGGGCACGTGCCGGCCGAGCGACCTCTCTCCCTCACCCAGCGCAGGAGCGTTCCCTTGAAAATCACCCGCATCGAGACCTTCGCCGTTCCGCCCCGCTGGCTGCTGTGCCGGGTAGAGACCGACGCCGGCGTCGTCGGCTGGGGCGAGCCGGTCGTCGAGGGCCGGGCCGCCACGGTGCGTACGGCCGTGTCCGAGCTGGCCGAGCTCCTGGTCGGCCGGGATCCGTTGCGGATCGAGGACCACTGGCAGGTGATGACCAAGGGCTCCTTCTACCGGGGCGGGCCGGTGCTCTCCAGTGCCGTGGCGGGGCTCGACCAGGCCCTGTGGGACATCGCGGGCAAGGCGCTGGGCGTGCCGGTGCACGTGCTGCTGGGCGGGCCGGTGCGCGATCGTGTGCGCGCCTACAGCTGGGTGGGCGGCGACGAGCCCGCCGAGGTGGCCGATGCCGTCGCGGCCCAGGTGGAGGCGGGTTTCTCGGCGGTCAAGATGAACGCCTGCGGCCGGATGAACCGCCTGGCCACGACGCGGGACATCGACGAGATGGTGGGTCGGGCGGCCGCGGCGCGGGAGGTGCTGGGCCGGGACAGGGACTTCGCCGTCGACTTCCACGGGCGTTTCACCGTGGCCAACGCGCGCAAGGTCCTGCCGCACCTGGCTCCGTTCAATCCCCTCTTCGTGGAGGAGCCCGTGCTGCCGGAGTACACCCACCTGCTGGAAGACGTGGTCGCCGGCACCGCGGTGCCCGTCGCCACGGGCGAGCGGCTGTACTCGCGGACCGACGTGCTTCCCGCCCTTCAGGCCGGTGTGGCCGTGCTCCAGCCGGACCTCTCCCATGCGGGAGGCATCTCCGAGGTCCGCCGTATCGCCGCGCTCGCCGAGACCTTCGACGTGCCCGTCGCACCTCACTGCCCGCTCGGCCCGGTCTCGCTCGCCGCGAGCCTCCAGATCGCCTTCAGCACCCCCAACTTCCTCATCCAGGAACAGAGCATCGGCATCCACTACAACAAGGGCGCCGAAGTGCTCGACTACCTCGCCGATCCGGAGGTGTTCCGCTTCCACGACGGGTGCTTCCTGCGCCCCACCGGGCCGGGTCTGGGCATCGAGGTGGACGAGAAGGCCGTACGCGCCGCGGACGGCAGCAGCCCCGACTGGCGGGGCCCGGTCTGGCGGCACCCGGACGGGTCGTTCGCCGAGTGGTGACGGCGCCGGCCGGCCCGTGCGGCCCGCACCCGCCGCGCTCGTCGACGTCCCTCTCGTCGACGTCCCTCTCGTCGTCGTCCCCGTCACCGCTCTCGTCGCCCGCCTTCGCCGACCCCAGCCCCCAGGAGCCGCCCCCGTGGACCCGACCGATCTCACCACCCTGCTGAGCCGTGACCGGCTCGCCGCCATCGTGCGCGGACGCTCGGCACCCGCGGCCCTGCGTACGGTGCTCACGCTCGCCGAGGAGGGCGTCGGCCTGATCGAGGTCTCCCTCACCACCGACGGCGCCTGCGACGTGATCGCCGAGGCCGTCCGGGAGGCCGGCCAGGACGCCTTCATCGGCGCCGGAACCGTCGTCACCCGGGACGATGTGCTGCGTGCGCGGGACGCCGGCGCCACCTGGGTGGTCACACCCGTGGGCGGTGACGCCGTCACCGCCGCCGTACAGCAGGGGCTGCCGGTCCTGGCCGGGGCGCTGACCCCGACCGAGGCGGCCACCGTCATGGCGGAGGGCGCCACCGCCGTGAAACTCTTCCCGGCCTCCCTGGGCGGACCGGCCTACCTCAGGGCGCTCAAGGACCCCTTCCCCGACATGCCGCTCGTCCCCGTCGGGGGCGTGGACGCGGAGGCGGCGACGGAGTACTTGGCGGCCGGCGCTTTCGCCGTCGGTGTGGGATCGCCGCTCGTCGGCGACGCCGCGCACGGCGGGGACCTGGAGGAACTGCGGCACCGGGCACGTCGGTTCCGTTCGGTCTGCCGGCGAGAGGAGCCGAGCGCGTGACGCCCCGCGCCACAGCCGAGGTGGCCGCCGGACAGGCCGTGGCGGCCGACGTCCTGACCTTCGGCGAGACGATGCTGTCGCTGCAGACGGAGGGACCCGTCGCCGTGGGCGCGCCGGCCCGCACCACGCTGGCGGGCGCGGAGTCGAACGTCGCCATCGGGCTGGCCCGGCTGGGACACCGTGTCTCCTGGGCCGGCCGTCTGGGAGCCGACGAGCCGGCCCGCCTGATCCTGCGCACGCTGCGCGGCGAAGGCGTGGACGTACGCCACGCGACGACCGACCCGGACGCGCCCACCGGTTCCATGCTGCGCGAACGCCTCGTCGCCGACGTCGCCCGCGTGCACTACTGGCGTACCGGGTCGGCCGCCTCCCGCCAGCGGCCCGAGCACCTGACCGGCGCCCTGACCGCGGGCGCCCGCATCCTGCATGTCACCGGCATCACCTGCGCCCTGGGGCCGGATCCCCGCACGGCGGTGGCGAGCGCGGTCGGGCACGCCCGCGAGCACGGCTGGACCGTCGTCCTGGACGTGAACCACCGGGCCCGGCTGTGGAGCCGGGAACAGGCCGCTCAGGTTCTGCGTCCCCTGCGGGGCGGCGTCGACGTGGTCATCGCCTCGGACGACGAGCTTCCCCTGATCGCGGGCGACGACGACACCGACGACGAGGAGGCCCGGGTGGCGGAACTCCTGGCGGCCGGAGCGCGCGAGGTGGTCGTCAAGCGCGGACGCGACGGCGCCGAACTGTACGGCGCCGACGGCCACCGCGTACGGCGGCCCGCGCGTCCCGTGCCCGTCGTCGACACCGTCGGCGCCGGGGACGCCTTCTGCGCCGGTTACCTCTCGGGGCTGCTGGACGGTCTGCCGCCGGCCGAGCGGCTGCGCCGGGCGTGCACCACCGGCGCGTTCGCGGTCGCCACCGCCGGTGACTGGGAAGGGCTCCCCCACCGCGACGAACTCACCGTGCTGGACGCCCCGCCCGGCAGCGCCATCCGTTGATCCCCCATCGATCGCGCGGCCCGGGGGACACCGGTTCGTCGATCGCGCGTCCCCGAACAGACCGGCCCGTCCATCGCGCAAACCGGAGAGACCCGCCATGCCCTCGGACAACAGCATTCCCGCGGTCGACGCCGCCGCCTTCGCACCGGCCGCCACGGACTTCGCACCCGCCGCCACGGACCGGCTCGAGCTGGGAGAAGGCATCCGCCTCCTCGACGACGGCCGGGTCGTCCTCGTCGACATCCTCACCGGCCGCCTTCTGGCCCTGCCCACCCACCGCGACGCCCCGTTGACACCCCTCGCCCAACTCGGGGATCCCCTCGGCGCGGTGGCGCCCGTGGGCCGCGGGGACGGCTTCCTCGCCGCCGCCGGCACCGGCCTGGTGCGCCTCGCGCCCGACGGCTCACTCCTCCGTGCCACGACCCTGCCGGACCTGGAGGGTCCGCCGCGCCGGCGGATGAACGACGCCGTCTGCGACCGGCAGGGCCGGATGTGGGCCGGCTCGATGGCCTACGACGCCGCCCCCGGCGCGGGGGCCGTGCACCGGATGGACCCGGACGGAACGGTGGTCAGGGTCATCGACGGTCTCACCGTGCCCAACGGCCCGGCCTTCAGCCCGGACGGAACCACCATGTACCTGGCGGACAGTGCCCTCGGCACCGTGTACGCCCACCGCGTCGACCCCGCGACGGGAACGCTGTCCGACCGCCGCGTCCTCTTCCGGCTCGCGCCCGGCACCGGCAGCCCCGACGGCATGACCGTCGACGACGAGGGCCGTGTGTGGTCGGCGATCTGGGGAGCAGGCGAGATCCGCTGCCACGCCCCCGACGGAACGCTCCTGCTGACCCTCGCCGTTCCCGCGGCGCAGCCCACGAGCGTGTGCCTGACGGGAAGCGAACTGCTGGTGACCACCGCCCGGTACGGCATGGAGGCCCCCGGCCCGCTGGACGGTGCGGTGCTGTCGGTGCCCTGCCGGGTCACCGCGCCCGCGGCGGCGGCCGCACCGTCAGGCGCCGGGATTCATACCGTGAATCCTCAGGCGCCGCGCCGAAATTCATAAATAATGGCCAGCGGTTAGACTGCTGCCACCAGCCACCACCATCCCTCTCACTTCGAGGAGAACCGCATGGCGTCCTACTCCGGCCGAGGCGTGCACGGGCAGGTCGTGCACAAGCTGGGCGCCCGCATCGTGGGGGGTGAGTTCGCCGAGGGCGAGATCCTGGACATCGGGGCGCTCGGCAGCGAACTGGACGTGAGCCTGACCGTGATGCGGGAGGCCCTGAAGGTGCTGGCCGGCAAGGGACTGACCGACGCACGGCAGAAGCGCGGCACCTATGTGCGGGAGCGGGCCCACTGGAACCTGCTCGACGCCGACGTGATCCGCTGGCGCATGGAGACCGGCGACGGCGCCCACCTGCTGCGTGACCTCGCCGACGTACGCTCCATCGTCGAACCGGCCGCGGCACACCGCGCCGCCCTGCACCGCACCGACGCCGACCTGACCGCCCTCGAGGCCGCCCTGGACGCCATGGGCCGGGCGCAGGTGGACTCCGCCGCCGCCGCCGAGGCGGACGTCGCGTTCCACCGGGCCCTGCTCGCCGCCACCGGGAACGAGATGCTGCGCCGGATGGACATGCTCCTGGAGCCCGGACTCCGGGAGCGCGACCGCATGGTCCACACGCACGGCGATGCCGACGACCCCGTGCCCAGTCACCGTGCGGTCCTGGACGCCGTCCGCGACCAGGACCCGGCACGCGCCGAGTTCGCCATGCTGGATCTGCTGGCCAAGGCCGCCGAGGACATCGAACACGTGACTCACCTGCCCGGCACCGCACCGCGCTCCTGAGCACGGAGTTCCTGAGCACGGAGCTCCTGAGCGCCGACGGCCCGCTCTTGCGCACCCGGCGGCCCGGTCGGCCCCATGGCCGGCCGGGTTCCGCGGTGTCGCCCATGCGTTTCCCGAGTTCCTTGATGGAGTGGGGACGTGGCGTTCGCGGATTCGGCCGGTGGAAGCGAGCCCGTGCCGCCCGCCCGCTCGGCGCCCGAGCGCGCGCGGCGGTCCTGGGCGCCGCTGCTGGCGGTCTGCACCGGGTACTTCATGGTGATCCTCGATGTGACGATCATCAACGTGGCGGTGCCGGTGGTCGGCCGTGACCTGTCCGCCTCACTCACCGGCATCCAGTGGATCACGGATGCGTACACACTGGTCTTCGCCGGGTTCCTGATGACCGGTGGCGCCCTGGGCGACCGGCTGGGGAGCCGGCGCGTCTTCTGCTCGGGCGTGGTGGTGTTCACGGCGTCGTCGGCGGCGTGCGCGTTCGCGCCCAGCACCCTCTTCCTCATCGGGGCCCGGCTGGTGGAGGGGTTGGGCGCGGCGCTGATCGTGCCCGGTTCTCTCGCCCTGCTCCAGCAGGCCTACCCGGCCCCGGGCACGCGGGCGCGGGCCATCGGGCTGTGGGGTTCGATGGCGGGCATCGCGGCCTCCGCCGGGCCGCTGCTGGGCGGGCTGCTGGTCACCACGGTGGGCTGGCGGTGGGTCTTCCTCATCAACCTGCCGGTCGGCGCGGTGTGTCTGGCGCTGACAGTGCGGCACGTGTCCCGCTCACCCCGGCACGCCGACCGGTCCCTGGACTGGCCGGCGCAGTGCGCGGTCGTGGCGGCGGTGGCCCTGCTGACCGCCGCCCTCAACGAGGCCGGACGTCGCGGCTGGTCCGATCCCGCCGTCCTCGCCGGACTGGGACTGGCCGCGGCGGCCGCCGCGGCGTTCGCGGTGCGCGAGCGGCTCGCCGGCTCCCCCGCGCTCCCGCTGAGCGTGCTGCGCTCGCGCGCGATGAGCGGTGGGGCCGTCATCGGCCTGCTGTTCAATTTCGGCTTCTACGGCATGGTGTTCACCGCCAGCCTGGACTTCCAGCGCCGGCGGGGTTTCAGTGCCCTCGACACCGGGCTCGCGCTGTTCCCGGCGGTGGCGATGACCATGTTCGCCTCCGTCCTGTCCGGCCGGCTGACGCGGCGCACCGGCGATCGTCCGCTGGTGGTCTGCGGCATGCTCCTGGCCGCGCTGGGGCTGGCCGGCTGGGCGGCGGCCGGAGCCGATGCGGCCTACCCGCTGCTGGTGGCTCCGATGATGGCCGCCGGGTTCGGCACCTCCTTCGCGCTGACCGGCTCGACCGCCACGGTGATGGCAGCCGCACCGGCGGGGTACGCGGGGGCCGCCTCCGCCCTGTTCAACACCACCCGTCAGATCGGCAGCGCCACGGGTGTGGCACTGGGAGGCAGCCTGCTCGCCATGACCACCGCCGGCGCCTCCGGGCTGCGCACGAGCATGGCCGTCGGCGCACTCGCCTTCCTCACCGCCGCGGGCCTCGCATGGCGGTGCGTACCGGCGAAGCGCACGGTTGCGTGACATCCGTCACACCGACTCGGCCAACTATGCGTCCGGAGTAGTAGAGGACGCTCTGGCGACATATGGGACTTGTCCGGCTTGACGTGGGCGTGTGTCACGGCGGGCATGACGGGACGGCGCCCGCTCGACAGCGCCGCTCCTTCTGGTGCGGCGGCGGCCTTCTGACGGCACGGCAGTACGCGGCGAAGGCCGCACAAGCCCGGCCAGCACGCGCGCGCTCACCTTTGCAAGGGCCAACTTTGCCTACGAAGGCCGATAGTAGAAGGGGTCTTTGTGCTCCCGGTAAAGGCGTTCTAAGAATGACGATCACAGCACGTCGCCGCAGTAGTTCGGCAGCGCACTGACGTGCGGAGCCACTCACGTAAGGAGCGCTCGGCGATCACCGAGTGAGGTCACGCATGAGCAAGCATCGCAAAAAGCAGCCTTACCGGCGGATAGTCATCGCCGCCGCAGCCGTCGGCGCTCTGGGAGTGCCGTCCATCGCCCTGGCCTGCACCGACTGGCCGGGCGGTGGAGAAGGCCAGTCCCATCGCGCCGGGGCCGAGGCGACCACGACGTCGTGGCAGCACACCGACGGCGGGCGCCGGCACGGGCACGGTGACCGGCACGGTCACAAGAGTGCGGAGCCGACCCCGACGGCGTCGGCGACCGCGACCCCCACGCCGAGCGCCCCGAGGCACAGCGCGCCCAAGCACAGCACCCCCAGGCACAGCACGCCGAGCACCGGCGCGCCCCAGCACAGGACCACCGCGCCCACGCGCACCGTGCACACGACCGCCACCCCCCGGCACACGGCAGGCGGCTCCTCCACGGCCCCGAAGACGACGACCGCCCCCACCGCCACGGCCACCCCCTCGCAGAGTGCTCCGCAGCCCACGGCGACGGCGTCCGGGGACACCGCCCGTGTGGTGCAGCTCGTCAACGCCGAGCGGGCCAAGGTCGGCTGCTCACCCCTGACCGTGAACGCGGACCTCACCAAGGCCGCACAGGCGCACAGCGAGGACATGGCCGCCCACCGGAACATGTCGCACACGGGATCCGACGGGTCGTCCCCGGGCGACCGGATCACCCGCGCCGGCTACACCTGGAGCTCGTACGGCGAGAACGTCGCCTACGGCTACTCCACTCCGGAGCAGGTCATGTCGGCCTGGATGAACAGCCCCGGCCACAGGGAGAACATCCTCAACTGCGGGTACAAGGAGATCGGCGTCGGTCTCGCCCAGCCCGGCAGCTACTGGACCCAGGACTTCGGCACCGAACGCTGACACCGCTCGCCGGCACGTGGGACCGTGGTCTCACGGCCGGCGAGGCTGGTTGAAGCGCAGCATGTTGCCGGAGGGATCACGGAAGGCGCAGTCGCGGACGCCGTAGGGCTGGTCGGCCGGCTCCTGCAGCACCTCGCCGCCCGCGTCGCGAATGCGCGCGAAGGTGGCGTCGCAGTCGTCGGTCTGGAAGATGACGGCGCGCAGCAGCCCCTTCGCCAGCAGCTCGGCCATGGCCTGGCGGTCGGCGGCCGAGGCGCTCGGGTCCGCGAGGGGCGGTTCGAGGACGATGTCCACGTCGGGCTGCGAGGGCGCTCCGACGGTCACCCAGCGCATCCCCTCGTACCCGACGTCGTTGCGCACCTCCAGCCCGAGAACGTCCCGGTAGAAGGCCAGCGCCTTGTCGTGGTCGTCGACGGCGATGAAGCAGGTGGAAAGCTTGATGTCCATGTGCTTCACGCTACGAGCGGGGGGCCGGCTCCGCTCCCCCGTTCCGGACGGGCCGCATATGGATCTTGGCGATGCAGGGCGGGATGGCGGCCCCCTCGTCGTGGCCGCGGGCCCGGTACGAGCTCGGGCTCTCCCCGACCAGTTCGGTGAAGCGGGAACTGAACGAGCCCAGCGACGTACAGCCGACCGCGAAGCAGACCTCCGTCACCGTCATGTCGCCCCGCCGCAGCAGCGCCTTGGCCCGCTCGATCCTGCGCGTCATCAGGTAGCTGTACGGCGTCTCCCCGTAGGCGGCGCGGAAGCTGCGGGAGAAATGGCCCGGTGACATGAGGGCGACACGCGCCAGCGCCGCCACGTCGAGCGGCTTCTCGTAGTCGCGGTCCATGACATCACGGGCCCGGCGCAGCCGGACGAGGTCTTCCAGCGTCACCGGCCCAGCATCGCACAGCGCGACCGCCGCCGGCGCGGTTCCGAGTGGTGTAAAGGTTTCTTGACATCCATGAAGTGTCAAGGCACCTTTACACCGTGAGCGACACCGAAGACGACGCCCTGCGGGCCGCCGACGCGGCCGACCGGCAGGTCATGGCCTGGACTCTGAAGGCCGACGCGGAGCTCGCCGTGAGCGTCCTCATGGGCGACCGGGAGACATCCGGCGAACCGGTGCTGGCCGCGCTCGCGGCCTCCCGCGGTCTTGCCCGGGTCGTCGACGACATCCAGCGCACCCTGGTACGCCAGGCCCGGAACCGCGGGCTGAGCTGGGCGGCCATCGGCGAGATGCTGCACGTGACCCGGCAGGCCGCGTTCCAGCGCTTCGGCGGGCCGGGGGAAGCGGCGGGCGCGGGCGGCACCCCGGAGGCCGCCGCCCTGCTGCCCGGTGCGGCCGAGGAGGCGCTGCGCGTGCTCGCACTGTTCACGGAGCAGCGGTGGGAGGAGATGCGCTCCCGCTTCGATTCCCGTATGACGCAGGCGGCCCCGGCCGACCTGCTGCGCGCCGTCTGGCAGAAGGCCGAGCGTGAGCGCGGTGCCTTCCAGGCCATGGGTACGCCGTCCGTCCGGGCCGTCTCCGGCTACACCGTGGTCGACGTTCCGATGGCGCACGAACGGGGCGAGTTGCTGCGGCGGGTCGCCTTCGACGCCGACGGACAGGTGGCCGGCTTCTTCGTGCTGCCGGCAGAAACGGAACGATCATGACAGAGTCGCACCGCCCGCACGGTCCGGCGCCCTTGCCGGCCGCCGGACCCGGCGGCGGGCGCCGGCACGCGCACGCCGTCCTCCTCGTCCTCGCGTCGCTTGCGCCGCTCGCTCTGTACTACCTGCTCCGGCCGGTCGTCCACAGCGACGGGACCTCGCTGGCGATCGCCGCGGCCGCCCCGGTCGGCCTGGCCCTGGCCGCGCCGCTGACCGGACGCCGTTCGCTGTGGGGCGGCCTGCTGGTCGCCGCGGGTTTCGGTCTCGCGCTCGCCGCCACGGTGCTCTCCGGCGGGAGTTCGCTGCCAATGAAGCTGTACCGTCCGCTGGCGACCGGCGTCTTCGGCCTGGCCTGCCTCATATCGGTCGCCGTACGACGGCCGTTGGTGGAGCACCTCCTGCGGGCCGCCGCCCGCCGCGACCCACGGGTGCGCGCCGCCCTCGCGCGCGCCGCCGACGCCGCTCGGCTGCGACGCCGTCTCACCGCCATCACGCTGATCGTCGGAGTCGTCTGCCTCGCGGAGGCGGCGGTCACCGCGGCGCTCGCCTTCTCCCTCTCCACGGGCGCCTTCCTGGTGACCTCGCGCGT
The DNA here is from genome assembly GCF_040628575.1 of Streptomyces sp. NPDC006393. Classification (NCBI taxonomy): domain Bacteria; kingdom Bacillati; phylum Actinomycetota; class Actinomycetes; order Kitasatosporales; family Streptomycetaceae; genus Streptomyces; species Streptomyces sp. NPDC006393. The sequence goes on along the minus strand of NZ_JBEXZD010000106.1, from coordinate 6,753 downwards.
GGTCCGATGGGCCGTCGCCGCACTCGGCGTGGCCGCCGCGCTCCTCTACCGGTACCGCACCGCCAAGGGCCGGCCGCGGCCGGCCAAGGGGAGCGCGACGGCCGGCGGGCAAGCCGCGGACGACGGACACGGCCACAGCGCGCCCCGGACCGCCTGGTTCGGCCCCCGGCGGCACGGCTTCGGCTGGGGCCCTCGCACCTGGCAGGCCCGCCTCGTCGTCCTGACCGCCGCCGGCGTCCTGATCGCGCTCAGGCTCGTCCTCGGCTCGCACTGATCGACAGGATGAAGGGCACGCCGAGATCGACCTGCGGGACGGACGCGTCGCGGGTAGCGTGCCGAGGGGTGGTCACAAGCACCCGTACGCCCACGCACACAGGTCGTAACCATGTCGCACACCGCAGACGATCTGAGCAAGGATCCCGCACCGGATCCCGCCGAGGACAACGCGTACTTCCCCTCGCCGTACTCGCTGAGCAAGTACACCTCGCCGAAGACCGACTTCGACGGGGTGCGGCACAAGGGCGCCTACACCGGGGGCCGGTGGAAGGTGCTCATGATCGCGGCCGAGGAACGCTACGTACTGCTGGAGAACGGCAAGATGTTCTCCACCGGCAATCACCCGGTCGAGATGCTGCTTCCGCTTCACCACATGATGGAGGCGGGCTTCGGCGTCGACGTCGCCACGGTGACGGGCTACCCGGCGAAGCTGGAACTGTGGGCCATGCCGCGGGAGGACGAAGCGGTCCTGGCCACGTACGAAGCGCTCAAGCCGAAGCTCAAGCAGCCCAAGAAACTCTCCGAGGTCGTCGCGGAGGGCCTGGGAGGGGATGCGGACTACATCGCGGTCTTCATCCCGGGCGGGCACGGGGCCGTCGTCGGCCTGCCGGGCAGTGCGGCGGTGGGCCGGACGCTCGAGTGGGCTCTGACGAACGACAGGTTCATCGTCACCTTGTGCCACGGTCCGGCCGCGCTGCTGGCCGCCTCGCTGGGCAAGGAGGAGAACCCCTTCAAGGGGTATTCGGCGTGCGTCTTCCCCGACGCGCTCGACAAGGGCGCGAATCTGGACATCGGCTACCTCCCCGGCCGCCTGCCGTGGCTCGTCGCCGACCTGCTCGGCAAGGAAGGGCTGAACGTCGTCAACGACGACATGACCGGCAGGACGCACCGGGACCGGAAGCTCCTCACGGGTGACAGCCCCCTCGCGTCCCACGCGCTCGGTCTGCTCGCCTCCGGCGCCCTGGTGGAAGCGGCCCGGGCCGCCGGCTGACGCTTCCCGGAGACCGGAGACCGGAGACCGGACACCGGCACAGGGACCTCAGGGGGACATGTGTGCGCCGATGTCCTCCACGCACTGCCGCAGCGCGGGTGCGTGGGCGCGGAGTTGGTCGGCTTCGGTGAGGATGACCGTGGCCGCGAGGGAGACCGCCAGGGGCGGGGTGCTCTCGGGGGCTCGGGGCAGCGCGGCGGCGATGGAGCGGACGCCGATCTCGTTCTCCTCGTCGACCTCGGACCAGCCCCGCTGCCGCACGAGGGCGAGCTCGGCGCGGAGTCGGCCGGGATCGGTGATCGTGCGGGGTGTCACCGCCGGGAGCGGTCCGGACAGGAGCTGTTCGCGTTCCTCCTCCGGCAGCGCGGCGGCGAGGGCCTTGCCGAGCGAGGTGGCGTGCCACGGGTTGCGGGTCCCCTCGGCGCTGCGCAGCTGAAGGTGCTGGGTGCCCTGCACGGAGAGCACGAGCAGGACGTCGGCGCCGAGGAGGATGCCGGCGATGACAGGCAGCCCGGTGCGCGCGGCCAGGCGGCGCATGGGTGCCGCGGCGGCGGAGTAACCGGCGGGTGAGCGCTGGAAGCCCCGGGACAGTTCCAGGACGCGCCAACCCAGTGCGTAGCGCCGGGCGTCCTCGTCGTAGGTGGCGAACCGCTCCTCGACGAGCCGGCCGAGGATGCGGTGGGCGCTGCTGACGGGGAGCCGGGCGGCGCGGGCGGCGGCGCTCACGCCGAGTCCGGCGGGGTGCTCGGCCAGCACGGTCAGCAGCCGCAGTCCCCGGCCCAGCATGTCGTCGCCGGATGGTGTGGTCACCGTGTACGCCTCCGTGGTTCCGTGCCGCCGCCGCGGGTGGGTGCGGCGGCCGTCGGTGCCTCGCTCGGCCGCCGCGTCGACGATCACGGTACCGGGACCGGCCGGGAGGCCGTCGGTTCGGGGACCGCCAGGGTCAGCCCCGCGGCGAGCAGGGCGCAGACCGCCATCAGCCCGAAGGCGCCCGCGTCGCCGAACTGCGTCCCGCGCACCCAGCCGACCAGATAGGTCCCGGCGAAGGAGCCGAGCGCGCCGAAGGAGTTGACCAGGGCGACGGCGGCGCCCGCGATCCCGGGCGGGGCGAGCGTCGAGACCAGGGCGAAGTACGGTCCGTACGGCGCGTACAGGCACAGGCCCGCGACGACGAGCAGGGCGAGGGCCACGGGGAAGTGGTCGCCGGCGGCGTAGGAGGCGAGGAGCGCGAGGCCGCCGCAGCCCAGCCACGGCCACACGGCGGCGCGGCGCCGGCCGCTGCGGTCGGACAGGCGGGAGTTGAGCAGCATCGCGCAGGCCGCGCAGGCGTACGGGATGGCCGTGAGCAGTCCGGTGGCGCCGATGCCCTCGCCGGAGCCCTTCTTGATGATGGCGGGGAGCCAGAAGACGAAGCCGTACATGCCGAAGGACCAGAAGAAGTACTGGGCGGCCATGGTCAGCACCTGGGTCGAGCGCAGCACCGTGCGGTACCGCTGGCGCAGGGTGCCGGACACGGGCGGTGCGGCGGCCTGTTCGGCGGCCAGGTCGGCGCGCAGCAGGTCCAGTTCGTGGGCGGGCAGGCGGTGTGTCCGCTCGGGGCGGTCCTTGATGAGCCGCAGGCAGCACAGTCCCCACAGGACGGAGGGCACGCCTTCGGCGATGAACATCACGCGCCAGTCGGAGACCGACACCAGCCAGCCGGAGACCGCCGACAGCCACATCACGGTGACCGGGTTGCCGAGGATGAGCAGGGTGTTGGCGCGTCCGCGCTCGCCGCGCGTGAACCAGCGGCCGAGCAGCATGACCATCGACGGCAGCACCGCGCCCTCGACGACGCCGAGCGCGAAGCGGACCGCGATCAGCTGCGCGGGACTGCTGAGCAGCCCCTGGGCGACGGCGAGCAGCCCCCAGGCGACGGTCGACCAGGCGACCAGCCGGCGGGCGCTGCGCTGCTCGGCGTAGATCGTCCCGGGGATCTGGAAGAAGAAGTAGCCGAGGAAGAACGACGCGGCGATGAGGGAGTCGGCCCCCGCGGACAGATGCAGGTCGTCGGCCATGCCGCCGGCGGACGCGATCGCGTAGTTGGACTTGTCGAGATAGGCGAGCGAGTACGTGACGAACGCGACCGGCATCATGTGGCGGGCGCGGGCGGACCTCCAGAACCCGGACTGCGCGGCCTTGGCTCTGCCGGTGTCGGTGGCAGGTGACGTCGCTGTCATCCCTGACCCCCTGTTTTCCGTGAGATGGAAAGTGTTTCACTGGACGGGAAGAACCGTACGAGAAGGAGAGCCCGATGACCAGAGCCCTTCACGACACCGCCACCGACGCCACGGACGTACTCGTCCCGTGGCCGGACCTGGACCGGCGGCACGGGCCCTGGCCCGCGGGCGTCGGGGTGCACGTCTGGGACGGTGTGACACCGGGCAGCGAACCCGCCGAGGACGTACTGGCGCGTGTCGGCCTGTGGGTGATGCCCTACGCCGTACCGGACGCCGTACGACTGCTGCCGCGGTTGCCGCGCCTGGGCGCGGTGCAGTCGCTGAGCGCGGGCGTGGAGAAACTGCTGCCGCTCCTGCCCCCCGGGGTCGGCCTGCACAACGGCCGCGGCCTGCACGACGCCTCCACCGCCGAGCACGCGCTCGGCCTGATCCTCGCCGCGCAGCGGGACCTGCCACAGTGGGTCGCCGACCAGGCCGCGGGACGCTGGGAACCCCACTTCACGCGGTCCCTCGCGGACACGACGGTGACGATCGTCGGCTACGGCTCCATCGGCGCCGCCCTCGAACAGCGCCTGCTCGCCTGCGAGGCCCGCGTCGTCCGCGTCGCCCGCCGGGCACGCCCCGAGCAGCACGTCCACGCCGTGGCCGAGCTGCCCGACCTGCTCCCGGCCACCGACATCGTCGTCCTGGTCCTGCCCGAGAACCCGGGCACGGCCGGGCTCCTCGGCGTCAAGGAGCTGGCCGCTCTGCCCGACGGCGCCCTGGTCGTCAACGTCGGCCGCGGCCGCACGCTCGACACCGAAGCGCTGCTCGACGAGACCCGCGACGGCCGGCTGCGCGCCACGCTGGACGTCATCGACCCCGAACCCCTGCCCGCCGACCACCCCCTGCGCCGGACTCCCGGGGTCCTCATCACCCCTCATGTGGCCGGTGGCTCCGCGGCGTTCCGCCCGCGCGCCGAACGCCTGATCGTCGATCAGGTCCACCGCTTCGCGACCGGCCGCCCCCTCCTCCACCCCTTCCCACGCGACTGACCCGCCTCACGGGCGGCCCGCGCACCGTGAGACGGGTCGGCGATGGAGTCAGGACTGGGGGCGTTTCCCGTGATTCGCCTGGTGGTTGCGGCGGGACTTCTTCTTGCGGCGTCGCTTCGAGGACACGGGAACCTCCTCACGATGGGGGGCGTATACCAGGGCGCCACCTGTCGCCTATATAAGGGCACAACAGGCATTTCCACTCCGCATCCTTCCACAGCGGTCCTGGTGCCGCGATTCCGGTGCGCATGGCCACCGGCCGGTCGGCACCCGGATCCGGAAGCGGTCAGCGTGGTGCGATGCGACATGTGGTGACCGATGCCGACACCGCGGAGTCGGTGGGCAGCGGTGATGTGCCGGTGCTCTCCACCCCGCGCCTGATCGCGTGGATGGAGGCGGCGACCGTGGAGGCCGCCGCACCCTTCACCGCGACGGGTCAGACGACCGTGGGCACGGCGATCCGCGTCGAGCACCTGCGCGCCACGCCCGTGGGCGGCCGCGTGGAGGTCGCCGCCGCGGCTCCCGCCGCGCCCGCGGGCCGGCGCCTCACCTTCCTCGTGCGGGCCGTCGACGGTTCGGGCGCGCTCGTCGCGACCGGGGAGATCGACCGGGCGATCGTCGATCGCGGACGGTTCCTCGCCGCGACGGCCGGCCCCGGAGCGGGCCGCTGACCGCCCGTCCGCCCGGTCCCTGTGCCACGCCGTCCGTGCTCGTCGCGCTGTCCGTCTTGGCCGCGCTGTCCGTCTTCGGCGCGCTATTCGTCGCGCTCGAAGTCGGCCTCCCATTCCTCCTTGTCCAGCGCCCGCTGGGCGGCGAAGTACAGGTCGTACACGAAGCTGCGGGCCTGCTCGGGCGACAGGGCGGGCGCCTCGCGCAGCAGCCGTTCGGTCCAGGCGGAGATGTTCTCGTCGTCGCTCATGAATCCAGCCCACTGCCTTCTCGCGCCGCCCGCCACCGCAACCGTCCGGACGGCTGGTGCGGTACCCCGGCTCACACGGGCGTGTGGCCCTCCAGGTAGTCGCGTACGGCATCGGGCAGCCCGGTGTTCCCGGACCGTCCGGAACGGACGAGCTCCGCCGCGGCGACCCAGCGGATCCGCTCCGGGGCGAGCCGCGCCCCGTCCGACGGCGCCTCGGTGAGCAACTGGCACACGACCGCCACCGGTGCGCTCGCCTGCGCGCCCACCGCCGCCGCCGAGCCCAGCGTCGCCGAGCCGTCGACGAGGTAGCCGGTGAGCTCGTGGACCACGCGCGCCGCGGTGGCCGGCGCCGTCTCGGCCGGCTCCGGGGTGCCCGCGGGCAGCCGCCAGTCGCCGTCGGGCTGTTCCACCAGCAGTACTTGTCCGTCGTACATGACGACCGCCCGCACCACGCTCTCGGCAGCCCGTTCCGGCGCCATGGCCCCCACCTTCCCGTCGCTCTTCACACGGCCCGCAGGGCAGCTCGGTCTCCACCGCCCGTCCCGTCCTCCTACCCGGGGTCGGACAGTTGACGCCCTGCGACGGGAGTGCTGCCCTGCCTGCTCCCCGGTCGCGCCGGCGGCCCGCGGCGGGACGAGCGGCATCGTGACGATCTCCGCATTACGCTGCACATAAGGATGTTCTCCGCACAACCGCACCACGGGAGCAGGAATGGCCGGTGAGCCCAGACCGATCAGCGGCGAAGCCCGTCGCGCACTCGAACAGGAGCTCGCCGATCTGCGCGCCGAACGCGCCACGGTCGCGGCGACCCTCGGCGGTACGGATTCGCCGGGGGACGCCGCCGACCAGGCCGATGAACTCCAGCGCGCCAACCAGCTGGAGCGCCTGGACGACCGCATCAACCGGATCAACGACCGGCTGCGCGAGTCGGCCGCCGCGCGGCTGCCCAGCACCGACGCGGTCGGTGTGGGCTCCACGGTCACCGTCCGGTTCGCGGACGGGACCGTGGAGACGGTTCAGATCAGCGAGATGGCCGAGGAGCGGGCCCACACACTGGTCACCGCCGACAGTCCGCTCGGCCGTGCCCTCCTCGGCCGTCGTGCCGGCGACTCCGTCGGATACGACGCTCCCGACGGGCCGTCGACGGTGACCGTGCTCTCCCTGGGTGAGCCGGGGGAAGGCACCTGACGGTCAGGAGACGGGCGGCCCGGCCGTCTCGGCCGCTGTTGTTTCGTCGCTCGGGGCGGGGTGGTGGACGGTGCAGTGGAGGGTGTCCTTGACGACGTCGGCGACGATGGTGTCGCCGGGTTCGGC
>NZ_JBEXZD010000105.1:0-30088 GCF_040628575.1 Streptomyces sp. NPDC006393 | reverse complement strand
GGAGGACTCGCCCATGAGGCGTGTCACCCTGTCCCTCGCCACGGCCGCGGCCCTGCTGGCACCACCGCTCGCCGCGACCGGCGCCCACGCCGCGGGAGACCTCACCGGTCTGATCGCCGACTTCGCGCTCACCCAGAGCTGGCAGAGCGGGTTCGAGGGCGGCTACACCGTCACGAACCACACGAACGCCACCGTCGGCACCTGGTCGCTGTCCTTCGACCTGCCGGCCGGGGAGACCATCAGCAGCATCTGGAACGGGACGCTGGCGTCCACGGCCACCTCCACCGGCACGCACTACACCATCACCCCGCCGAGCTGGGCGTCCCCCCTGGCGCCGGGCGCGACGGCGGCCGTGGTCGGCTTCGACGTCTCCACCGGCACAGGAGGCCAGACCGCACCGGCCGGATGCACCATCAACAACCAGCCCTGCGAGGGACTTCCCCCGGACACCACGGCGCCGACCACCCCTGCGGGGCTGAAGGTCACCGCCACCGGTCCGGGCAGCGTCACGCTGGGGTGGAGCGCCGCGACGGACAACCAGGGCGTTGCGGGCTACCACGTGCGGGAGGGCGGCGAGGTGGTCGCGACGGTCACCGGGACCACCGCCACGCTCACCGGCCTGATCCAGGGCAGCAGCCACACCGTCAGCGTCTCCGCCTTCGACGCCACCGGCAACGAGTCCGCCGCCTCGGCCCCGGTGACCGCCAAGGCGGGCAGCGGAGCGGTCCCCGGCACCGCCGCACCCTACGTCGACATGGGCGCCTACCCCACACCCAGCCTGCCCGCCCTCGCGGCGGCCAGTGGTCTCCGGCAGTTCTCGCTCGCCTTCATCGTCAACGGCAGCCGGTCCTGCACCGCCAGCTGGTTCGGCGTCTACGACCCGGCGACCGGCTGGGGCAAGGAGGACATGGACGCCATCCGCGCGGCCGGCGGTGACGTCCGCCCGTCCTTCGGTGGCGCGAACGGCACCGAGCTCGCGCAGTCCTGCACGACCGTCGACTCGCTCGCGGCCCAGTACCAGAAGGTCGTGGACGTCTACGGCCTGGACCGCATCGACTTCGACATCGAGGGAACGGCCGTCACCGACAAGGCGTCCGTCGACCGCCGCTCGGCGGCCATCGCCCAGGTGCAGGCCGCGCAGCGCGCCAAGGGCCGCGACCTCAAGGTCAGCCTCACCCTGCCGGTCCTGCCCACCGGCCTGACGTCGGACGGCCTGTACGTGATGCGGTCCGCCAGGAACGCGGGCGTCGACGTGGACGTCGTCAACGTCATGGCGATGGACTTCGGCGACGCCACCGCGCCGAACCCGAGCGGCAGGATGGGCACCTATGCCGTCCAGTCCGCGCAGGCCACGCACGCGCAGATCCAGTCCGTCTGGCCGGAGCTGACGTCCGCTCAGGCATGGGCGAAGGTCGGTGTCACCCCGATGCTGGGCCAGAACGACAACGCCTCCGAGGTGTTCGGCCTGTCCGACGCCCAGCAGCTGATCTCCTTCGCCCAGCAGAACCACCTCGGCGAGCTGGCGTTCTGGGAGATGACCCGCGACGCCAACGCCTGCACCGGCTCCCTGTCGAAGTGCACGAACATCACGCAGACGCCGTACCAGTTCTCCAAGATGTTCGCCGCCTTCACCGGCTGACCCGACCGCGCGGGGAACGCCCGCGGAAGGCGCGCCGGTAGCCCGTGGGCGTGGTGCCCGCGTCCCGGGCCAGGTGGAGACGGAGGTTGGTGGCCGTACCCAGGCCGCACAGCCGGGCGATGTCCTCGACGGACAGGTCCGTGGTCTCCAGCAGGCTGCGGGCCTTGTGGAGGCGTTGCGCGGTGAGCCAGCGCAGCGGGGTGGTGCCGGTCTCGGCGGTGAAGCGCCGGGCGAACGTACGGGGCGAGACCGCCGCCCGGCGGGCGAGGTCGGCCACCGTCAGCGGCTCGTGCAGGCGCTCGAGCGCCCAGTCGCACACCGGTGCCATGCCGGTGCCGGGCGCGGGCAGGGGGCGGTGCAGGTACTGGGCCTGGCCGCCCTCCCGGTGCGCGGGAACGACGAGACGGCGTGCCAGCCCGGCCGCGGCCTCGGCGCCGTGGTCCTCGCGCACCAGGTGAAGGCACAGGTCGATCCCGGCGGTGAATCCGGCACTGGTGAGCACGGGAGCCTGGTCCGTGTAGAGCACGCCGGCGTCGACGTCCACCTCCGGGTGGCGGCGGGCCAGTTCGTCCGCGTCCATCCAGTGTGTGGTGGCCCGCCGCCCGTCCAGCAGCCCGGCCGCCGCGAGCGCGAACGCTCCCGTGCACACCGACACGGTCCGCGCGCCGCGGGCCGCGGCGGCGCGCAGCGCGTCGGTGACCTCCCGCGGCGGCCGGGTCAGCGGCAGATAGCCGGGCACGACCACCGTGTCCGCCTCGGCGAGCGCATCCAGGCCGCGGGGTGCGACGAGGTCGAAGCCGGTCGTCGTCGCCACCTGGCCCGGGACGGGGGCGCAGAGCGTGAACCGGTAGCCGGCCGGTGCCCCCGGGCCGCCGAAGATCTGGGCGGGTATGGCCAGGTCGAAGGCGACCACGCGGGGCAGGGCGAGAGCCACCACATGATGGACCGCACGATGCATGGCAGCAATCTTACGGAAGTCGGCATTGCTGCCACTGGTCGCGCCCGTCCCGGCCGGGCGAGAGTGGAGCCGCCCCCGAAGGGGCCGTGACCGTTTCCGTCCCTAGCGCAGGAGCCGTCCATGCGTTTCCTCGATGCCGCACGCCACACCGCCGACCGCCCCTGGGGCGCCCTGGACCTGGCGGAACTAGACCGGGCGACCGTACGCCTGCACTGGACCGACCAGCCCTACGTCTGGCACGTCAACGACGGGCCGGAGATCTTCGTGGTCCTCGACGGCGCCGTCGACATGCACTACCGCAAGGACGGGGCCGAGCACGTCGAACGGCTCGTGCCCGGGCGCGTCTGCTGTGTCGAGCCGGGCGACGCACACGTGGCCCACCCCGTCCCCGAGGCCCGGATCCTGGTCGTGGAACGCGGGGACAGCAAGTGACCGGACGCGCCTACTGGGGGGTGTGCGAGCGGCAGGTGTCGCGGACGCCGTAGAACCAGTGCAGGTAGAGGTCGTGCGGGCCGCGTCCCATGACGCGGAGCTGGGAGTCGTCGGAGTTCTCCAGGGTGGTGAAGTTGGCGCTGCCCATGTAGACGCGCGGGACGATGTCCTGGTCGTAGCGGCCGTCGGTGAGCATCACCTTGTCGTGCGGGACCACCTCGGCGCCGGCCGCGGTGGTGAAGCGGCAGCGCGTGAGCTGGATCTTCTTGCCGTTGGAGGCCGTCTGGCTCAGGCGGTCGCGGACCTCGTGCTCCAGCGGTGTCGCGTCACCCTTGTCGGAGGGGTAGACGATGTCGACCCAGCAGTTCTCGCCGCGCAGCCGCAGCAACTCGTCGGCGATGGCCAGACGGTTCTTGGTCCACTGGTTCATCACGATGCGGATGTCGGTCTGGTGGGTGGTGCCGCCGTCCGTGTAGGAGCACTGGACGAGGCGCAGGACGTTGACGATCGTGTCGCCCGTGGCGCGGTCGCGCGGATAGTACATCCCCTTGTAGGTGCCGCCGGTCGGGGTGGCCCAGAAGTAGTCCGGGTTCACCGCCGCGTGGCGGCCTGCCCGGAGGTCGCCGAAGTAGGTGACATAGCCGTCGTAGACCCGCGCGTCGGAGAGGGTGTACGCCTCGTTGTACGAGTTGAACAGGTACCAGTCCGACAGGTTCGAGGAGCTCTGGAACACCACGTCCTCGACCGTGCCGCCGTCCGCCGTCGTGACGCTGGAGAACGTGGCGAACTTGTCGTGCAGGTAGTCGCGGGCCAGGCAGCCGCGTGCGGTGCCGCTGTAGTCGGCGCAGCCGACCACCCAGGAGTCCTTGCTCTCGTCGTGCCCGAGCGCGGCGTCGAGCCGCTGACGGACGGTCTGGTTCTTGTCCGAGGTGTTGAGGATGATCCTCACATGCACGCCGGCCGCGTGGGCGTCGATCAGGCGGTCGGCCACCTGCTGGGGCAGGGTGCTGGCTCCCGGCGTCCACTCGTGCATCGCCAGGCGGATCTCCCCGCCGGACGGCACCGCGGAGATCAGGCCGAGGAGCTGGTCGAAGACGGCGGCCTGCCGGGTGGTGGGGGTGCCGCTCGCCGGTCCGTCGGTGGGGTCGTTGAACACCGGGGCGTTCATCACGATGTCCGGTGCCGCCGCCAGGCGTTGAACGGCGCCGGAACGTGCGGCGCTGGTCCTGGCCGTGGTCCCCGCCGTCGGCCGGTCGGGCGCCGCGCTGCCCGCGGCCGACGCCGGTACGGCCGCCAGGAGGCCGGCCAGCAGGGCCAGTACCGCGGTCGTCAGGGACAGGACATGTCGGTGCCGGGCCATGTCTCTCGCCATCCTCGGGTTCGCGTACGACCATGGACGTGCATGAGCACGTCAAGAATGGCGTGACTTCCCCGGGAGCAGAAGACCGTGGCCGCGAGCAACCGGATCCATCTGCCGACGGCGTGCGCGCACGTGCCAGGAGGCGATGGCCAGGGCCGCCGTGCCGATCACCGCGGCGAACAGGGCCACGGCCGCGGACAGCGAGACCGCTCGGGCGATCAGCCCCACGCCGATCGACGTCACCGCGACCCCGGTGTAGACGCAGGTGTAGAAGGCGGCGGTCACCTCGCCACGCCGGTCCCCGGGCACGCATCGGTTCAGCTCGGCCTGGGCGCCGAGGAAACCCGCGCCGTGGCCGCAGCCGGCCAGCACCGCTCCCACCAGGACCAGCGCCAGTGAGTGCGCCGGGAAGGCCGCGACCAGGGCGAGCAGCCCGGCCGCCAGCAGGATCAGGCCACCGGCCTGGGACGTCGCGGGCCGAAGGCCGGAGCGTGAGGCGAGCTGCGCCGCGCAGGAGGCCGTGAGCATCACCGCGGTGATCGCACCGAGCAGCGCGAGGTCGTGGGTGCCCAGCAGCGAGCCCACATAGGAGGGCACCACGGACAGGTAGAGCGCGGCGACCGACCACACCAGGGCCGCGGTCGACGCCACCCGGGCGAAGGGGCCCCGGATGTCACGGGGCACCCCGGGGCGCTGGATCCGCCGACGGCCCCTCGTGTTGCGCGCCGGTTCCGGGACGCGGCCCTGCGCGCCGCCCGCGGGTTGCGGGGCGCGGCCCTGTGCGCCGTGCGCCGGTTCCGGGATCGCCAGCACGCACAGCGCGATCGCCACCGTCGCGGTCAGCCCCACCAAGTAGCACAGCGTGCGCGGGGCCGGCGCCCACTGCGCCAGCAGCCCGGCGGCCAGCGGCCCGGCCGCGCAGCCGCCGGTCTGGGCGAGCGTGGCCAGCAGCGCCGCACGCCGTGCGTCGTGCCGGGGCTCCAGTTCCACCAGGCCGGCGTTGGCACCGCCGCTGACCATGCCGAGCGCCAGGCCCTGCAGGGCGCGCGCCGCGAACAGCCACGCGGTGCCCTCGGCGGCGGCGAACAGCGCGGCGGCGACCGCCGCGGCGCCCAGACCGGCGACGATCACCCGCCGGCGGCCCAGCCGGTCGGACAGCCGGCCGAAGACCAGCAGGGTCGGGACGAGCACCACCGCGTAGGTGGCGAAGACCAGCGTCAGCACCTCGGCGGAGAAGCCGAAACGCTGCTGGTAGACGGCGTACAGCGGGGTGGGCAGGTTGGCCCCGGCCAGCAGCAGGAACAACGCCGTGGCCACGATCAGGAAGGGCCCCTGCGAACGGCCCGGCTCCTCGTGCGCGGATACGGCGGCGTGTCCGCCCCGGTCAGGGGCTCGTGTGCGTTGATTGTCCGTTGTGTACCGCATGTGCACACCGTAGAGCCGCCGCGTTTCGGCGCCCGCCGAACTGTGCCGTGTGCGCAGGACTCAGCGTCGCCGGGACATGTAGAGGCCGAGGGCCTTGTGCAGGACCTTGTTGAGCGGGTAGTCCCACTCGCCGAGGTACTCGACGGCCTCGCCTCCGGTGCCCACCTTGAACCGGAGCAGTCCCAGAAGGTGGTCGTCCTCGTCCAGGGTGTCGGTGATGCCGCGGAAGTCGTAGGTGTTCGCCCCGAGTTCGTGGGCGTCGGACATCATCCGCCACTGGATCGCGTTGTTCGGCTGGACGTCGCGCCTGCGGCCGGTGGAGGCGCCGTAGGAGTACCAGACGTGTTGCCCGACGGTCAGCATGGTGGCGGCGGCGAGGACCTCGCCCTCGTGGTACGCGAGGTAGAGGCGCATACGGTCGGGGTCCTCGGCTCTCAGCGCGGTCCACATGCGCTGGAAGTAGCCCAGCGGGCGCGGGACGAACCGGTCCCGCTCGGCCGTCTCGACATACAGGGCGTGGAAGGCGGGCAGGTCCTCGTAGCCGCCCTGGACGATCTTCACGCCGGCCTTCTCCGCCTTCTTGATGTTGCGGCGCCACTGCTGGTTGAGGCCCTGATGGATCTCCTCCAGCGACCGCCCGGCGAACGGGACCTGGAAGACGTGGCGTGGCTGGCCCGCGGCGAAGCCGTCCTCGGCGCCGGGCTCGTTCCGCCGCCACCCCATCCGGCGCAGCCGGTCGGCGATGTCGAGGGCCCGCGGCTCCCGCGTGGTCGCCTGCACGTCCCCGAGCCGGCGGACCCCGGGGTCGGCGATCGCGGCCTTGACCGCCTCGGCACTCCAGCGGCGGGCCACCACCGGCGGACCCATCCGCACCGAGAACGCGCCCAGCCCTTTCAGGTGACCCAGCATCGGCTCCAGCCACCCCTCCAGATCCGGCGCGGCCCAGTCGATGACGGGCCCCTCCGGCAGATAGGCGAGGTACCGCTTCAGCTTCGGCAACGGCCGCAGCAGCACGAGCCCCGCCCCGACGAGACGGCCGTCCTCGCCGAACCAGCCGAGGCTCTCCGCCCGCCAGTCCGGCTTCACATCGCCCCATGAGGGAACCTGCATATGACTCACCGACGGCCGCGCCGCGACGAAGGCCAGATGTTCCTCGCGGGTGATCGCCTTCAGGCGAGGGCTCATGCGCCTGCTCCTTTGCTCGCCTGCACCGTTGCCCGTCGCACCAGCCTATGAGGCGTGCCGCTCATTCCCGTGCCTCGCGCACACCGTGTCGGCGTACGGGAAGCACGGGCGCCGTGCGGCTGTCGGGTGGCGGTGCCCGCTGGGGAAATCCGTTCGCGGCACACCATCGGCGCTGCTAGCTTGCGGCCGTGGATCTCTTCTCACGCTCCTGGGCGGCGCTGCGCACCGCGGTCGCCGAACTCGCCGACGAGGACTTCGCGCGGCCGTCCGGCTGCACCGGCTGGCTCGTACGGGACCTGGTGTGCCATCTGGTCATCGACGCCCAGGACGTCCTGATCACCCTTGTCACCCCCGCCGAAACGGAGCCGACGAGGGACGCGGTGACCTACTGGAACCTCGTTGAGGCCCCGACCGGCGACGACCCGCTCGACGCGCTGGTCGTCCGCCTGGCCGCCGCCTATGAGGAGCCGTGGCTGCTGAAGTTCCACCTCGACGACGTCGGTTCGGCCGCCGGACGCGCCGCCGGACTCGCCGACCCTGCGCTCCGGGTGGCCACCCAGGACCAGGTGCTCACCGCGGCCGACTACCTCGGCGCGTACGTCCTGGAATGGACGCTGCACCACCTCGACCTGATCGCGCACCTCCCGGACGCGGCGCGGCCGCCCGCCGAGGGGCTCGCCCGGTCGCGCGAGCTGCTGGAGAAGATCGCCGGTGCCGCGTTCCCCGCGTCGTTCTCCGACACGGACGCGCTGCTCATCGGCACCGGACGGCGCGGCCCGGGCGTGGCGGAGAGGGCCGAACTGGGCGAGCTGGCCGCGCGGCTGCCGCTCGTCCTCGGCTGATCCGGCCGAGATCCCGCTCGTCCCCGGCCGGTCCCATCGGGCGGCCGCCGTTCGTCCTGGTGGCTGATCGGGCAGCCGGATGAACGTCTGGGGAACGACAGCGAAGATCTGTGCCGCAGCAGGGCGGGCAGGGTTGTGCCATGTGATCGCATGCTCGTAGCTTTCGTTATCATGAGCATGACACGAAGAGGGATCCTCAAGGGCCTGGCCGCCGCGCCGTTCGTCTCCGCCGCCGGCGCCCTGCTGTCTCCGACCGCCGCCGAGGCGGCCACCATCGACGCGGGCCAGTTCGCCCTCACCAGCCGATCCGGCAACAGCTACGGCGAGTTCGCCGACCTGACCGCCGGTCTGGCGGCCAAGCTGCCCACGGTGGACGCGACGGCCGTCATCGCGGACACCAACCGCAACGCCACCCACCTCAGCAGCGCCCCCGGCACCGTCGAGGCGTTCTCGACCGGGTTCACCTGGGACGGCGGCGACCAGGCGGTCGACTACTGGATCCCGCAGGGCGTCACGACCAGCGCCGACGCCTACGGCGACGGGCTCTACCCCTCGGGCGGCAGCAAGAGGGTCGTTCTCGTCTCCTGGTACTTCGAGACCGACCCCGACGGCGACGGCGTCGACGAGTACACGGTCGACAAGGGCATCCGCCTCACGTTCGTCGACTACACCACCGCCTCCACGCCGACGTACCGGCACGTCCTCCTGGTCGAGCCGGTCAGGACCGACAGCGGGGAGTACTCGTTCAACCCCATCCGCAAGCACGCCGGCGGCATCATGTGGTACGGCAACCTGCTCTATGTCGTCGACACCTACAAGGGGTTGCGGGTGTTCGACCTCAACACCCTGCTCACGGTCGCCACCGGCGTGGACGTGTGCGGTCTGCACACCGACGACAAGTACTACGGCTACGGGTACCAGTACGTCCTGCCGCAGAGCCACGCCTACGACAACGCGGGGAAATACCTGCGCTACACCACGATCGGCCTCGACCGCGCCAGCACCCCCGACTCCCTGGTGATCAGCGAGTACTCCACGTCCGGCACCGTCAGCTACACGGACGGCACCTTCAACGGCACGGGTGTCGCCACGACCACGCCCAAGGTGGTCCGCTGGAACCTCGACTACACCGACCGGCTGCCGGCCTCGCTCACCGCGTCGGAAGCCGTCACCGTCGCCCAGCAGAAGATCCAGGGTGCCGTCTCGCGCGGCGGCAAGCACTACCTCTCGGTGAGCGCCGGACCGTCCACGAAGGGCGCGCTGCGCACCTTCGACTCCGGGGCCTCGAGCGCGACCACGGTCTGCGACCTCGGCATCGGCTGCGAGGACCTCAGCTACCACAGCAGCGGCGCCTCCGGCTGGGCCTACAGCGAGTCCGTGATCTGGAACCTCAGCGAGTACGCGGGCAAGCGCTACGTCTACGCGGTCCACGCCGACGGCTCGTAACAGCTCGTAACCCCACGAGGGCCGTCCCGCGGCGCGTACGGGATGTCTTCCGGACGCGCTGTCGGGGCGGCCCTTTCCCCTGCGCGCCGAGGACCCCGAGGCCTCTCAGTTATCAATTAATTATGCAAATATCTTGACGTGGTGCGCCGTCGCTCCGAGACTGACCGGCGTGCGACTCACTGACGCGGTAGCAATCGACTCCCGGCGGCGCCTGCGCCCCGCCGGCATCGCCTTCGGCGGCGACTACAACCCCGAGCAGTGGCCCGAGGAGGTGTGGGCCGAGGACATCGCCCTGATGAAGGAGGCGGGCGTCACCATGGTGACGGCCGGCATCTTCTCCTGGGCGAAGGTCGAACCGAGACCGGGCGAGTACGACTTCGCCTGGTTCGACCGGGTCATGGACCACCTCGCCGGCGCCCAGGTGGCCGTCTGCCTGGCGACCATGACCGCCTCACCGCCGCCCTGGCTCACCCGGCTGCACCCCGAGATCCTGCCGCGGACCGCCGACGGCCGGCTGATGTGGCCCGGCGGCCGGCAGCACTACTGCCCCTCCAGCCCCGTCTACCGCCAGTACGCCACCCGCCTCGTCGAGCGGCTCGCCACCCGGTACGCCGACCACCCCGCGCTGGAGATGTGGCACATCGGCAACGAATACGGCTGCCACACCCCCATGTGCTGGTGCGAGGAGTCCGCCGCCGACTTCCGGCGCTGGCTCCGCGACCGCTACACCACCGTCGAGGCGCTCAACGACGCCTGGTCGACGGCGTTCTGGTCCCAGCGCTACGACACCTTCGACGAGGTCCTGCCGCCGCGCCTGGCGCCCACCTTCCCCAACCCCGCCCAGCAGCTGGACTTCGCCCGCTTCAGCGACGACGCGCTGCTGCGGTGCTACCTCGCGGAGAAGGAGGTGCTGCGCCGGATCAGCCCCGACGTCCCGGTGACCACCAACTTCATCGGCGTGCACAAGCCGGTCGACTCCTTCCGCTGGGCCGCCGAGGAGGACGTCGCCTCGGTCGACGTCTACCAGGACCCGCACCGCGACGACGCCCACATCACGGCCGGCTTCGCCTTCGACGTCACCCGCTCCGCCCGCGACGGCGAGCCGTGGATGCTGATGGAGCAGGCGCCCGGTGCGGTCAACTGGCGCGACCGCAACGGCCCCAAGCCGCCCGGCCGGATGCGGCTGTGGAGCTGGCAGGCGGTGGCCCAGGGCGCGGACGCGGTGCTGTACTTCCAGTGGCGGCAGTCCCGGGGCGGGGCCGAGAAGTTCCACTCGGCGATGGTCCCGCACGGCGGCACCGAGACCCGGATCTTCCGCGAGGTGCGCGAACTGGGCCGGGAACTGGCCTCGGTGCCCGTACTCGCCGGGTCGCGCTGCACCGCCGACGTCGCCCTCGTCATGGACTGGAACAGCTGGTGGGCGCTGGAACTCGACTCGCACCCGTCGACCGCGCTGGACCAGATGGAGATCAACCTCGCCCACTACCGGCCGCTGTTCGAGGCGGGCGTCACCTGCGACGTCGTACCGCCCGACCGCGATCTGTCCGGCTACCGCCTGGTCGTCGTGCCCAACCTCTACCTGCTGGGCGAGCCGGACGCCCGGCGGCTGACCGACTACGTGCGCGACGGCGGGCACCTGCTCGTCTCGTTCTTCTCCGGCATCGTCGACGACTGCGACCGCGTCCACCTGGGCGGATACCCCGCGCCGCTGCGCGAGGCGCTGGGCGTGCGCGTCGAGGAGTTCTGGCCGCTGCCCCAGAACGGCACGGTGCGCGTGCGGCTCGAGGACGGCACCGTCGCACACGCGGACCTGTGGTCGGAGGAGGTCGTGGCCGAAGGCGCGCGGACCGCCGCCGTCTTCGACTCCGGGCCCCTGGCGGGGCGGCCCGCCGTCACCCGCAACCGGTACGGCGCGGGCAGCGCGTGGTACGTCGCCACGCGTCCGGAGCCGCGGGCCATGCGCGCGCTGACGGACGAGGTGTGCCGCGCCGCCGGCGTCGGCCCCGTGCTCCCCGGGCTTCCCGCCCCGGTGCAGGCGACCGTCCGCGAGGGCGCCGGCGGCCGGTTCCTCTTCCTCCTCAACCACGGTGCCGAACCCGCCGAGGTCGGTCTGCCGGAGCCGATGACCGACCTCCTCGCCCACGGGAGGGCCCCCTCGGACCGGATCACCCTGCCGGGGGCCGGAGCAGCCGTTCTGACCACGCCGTGAAGCAAGGGACACTCATGGACACCACCAGACCGCCGTCTACCGCTTCCGCGGGCGTGAGGCCGTCTTCAAGGCCGTGCTCGCCGGCGTCCTGCTGCCCACCACCGCGCTCGCGCTGCCGATGTACCTGCTGTTCAGCAAGGTGGGCCTGGCGAACACGCACTGGGCGGTGCTGATCCCCAGCATGGTCAGTCCGTTCGGCGTGTATCTGTGCCGGATCTACGCGGAGGCGGCGGTACCGGCCGAGTGCTGGAGGCGGCGCGCGTGGACGGCGCGGGGGAGTGGCGGATCTTCTCCACCGTCGTCCTGCGCATGATGACGCCCGCGCTGGTGACCGTCTTCCTCTTTCAGTTCGTCGGCATCTGGAACAACTACTTCCTGCCGTTGGTGATGCTCTCCGACGACACGAAGTACCCGATCACCCTCGGACTGACCGCATGGCAGTCGGCGGCCGACCGGCACCCCGAGCTGTACCAGCTCACGGTGGGCGGCGCGTTCGTCTCGATCCTCCCGCTCGCCGCCGCGATGCTCGTGCTCCAGCGCTACTGGCGCTCCGGGCTCACCCAGGGCAGCGTCAAGGGCTGAGCCGCGCGGTGCCGGACGCCGGTTGTGCCGTCCCTCACGTGTACGCCTCGTAGCCCTCCTCCTCGAGCCGGTCGGCGAGTTCGGGACCGCCGGAGTCCGCGATGCGGCCGTCGGCGAAGACGTGGACGTGGTCCGGGTGGACGTAGCGCAGGATGCGTGTGTAGTGGGTGATCAGCAGGGTGGCCACGGTTCCGGTGGCCCGCACCCGGTTGACGCCCGCGGAGACGACGCGCAGCGCGTCGATGTCCAGGCCGGAGTCGGTCTCGTCGAGGATGGCGATCTTCGGTCCGAGCAGTTCGAGCTGGAGGATCTCGTGGCGCTTCTTCTCACCGCCGGAGAAGCCCTCGTTCACGTTGCGCTCGGCGAAGGCCGGGTCGATCTGCAACCGCTCCATGGCCTCGCGGACCTCCTTCACCCAGGTGCGCAGCCTGGGCGCCTCACCGCGGACGGCGGTGGCGGCCGAGCGCAGGAAGTTGGACATGGAGACGCCGGGAACCTCCACCGGGTACTGCATGGCGAGGAAGATCCCGGCCCGGGCCCGTTGGTCGACCTTCATCGCCAGCACGTCCTCGCCGTCCAGCGTGACCGAGCCCGAGGTGATGTGGTACTTGGGGTGCCCGGCGAGGGCGTAGGCGAGGGTGGTCTTGCCGGAGCCGTTGGGGCCCATGACGGCGTGGGTCTCGCCGTGGCGCACGGTCAGGTCGACGCCGTGCAGGATCTCGCGCGGTCCGGCGTCGGTGAGGACCGAACAGCGCAGGTCGCGGATGTCGAGGGTGGCCATGGGCGCTTCACCTCACTTTCTCGCGGCACGCAGGGCACATGTGCCACACGCTGGTGATGCCCGCCGCGCCCCGTGCTCACCCGCCTTCGGGACCACGACGGAGAGCGACGTGGCTTCGCGGGGCTCCGCGACCCATGACGGGCGCGCCGGGGCCTGAGCGTCCAGGCCCCGGCGCGCAGCGTCAGGGGTGATGATCACCTCGTGCCGGAGGGGTGCGCGTCGGTCACTTGACGGAGCCGCCGGTGATGCCGGCGGCGATGTACTTCTGGGCGAGCACGAGCAGGATCGCCGCCGGCACCGCGGACAGCACGGACGCGGCCATCACCGAGCCCCAGTCGCCGACGTGCGCCCCGATGTACTGGTAGATGCCGAGCGTGACCGGCTTGACGTCGTCGGTCGTGTTCAGGGTGAGCGCGAACATGAAGTCGCTCCAGGAGAACAGGAACGCGAAGAGGCCCGAGGTGATCAGCGAGTTGCGGCTCATCGGCAGCACCACCCGGACGAACGTCCGCACCGGCCCGGCACCGTCCATCTGCGCCGCCTCGATCACCTCGCCCGGGATCGACACCATGAAGGACCGCATCAGCACGATGGAGAACGGGATGCCGAGCGAGGCGTCCGCCAGCATCAGGCCGAAGTAGGAGTTGACCAGGCCCAGGTCGACATAGGTGTTGTAGAGCGCGTTGGCGATGACGATGCCCGGCACCATCTGCGTGATCAGCGTGCCGAACACGATCGTCCGCGAGCCGCGCAGCCCGAACCGGGCCAGCCCGTAGGCCGCCGGGGCCGCGATGGCCAGGCAGATGACGACCGCGCCGAGGGAGACGGCCAGCGAGGTCAGCAGGTGGCCGCCCTGGTCGCTGAGGGCCTTGGAGAAACCGGACAGGTCCAGGCTGCCCGGCACCGGGTCGACCTGGAGCAGACCCGACTCCGGCTGGAGGGCGGTGTTGAGCATCCAGTACAGCGGGAAGAGCATCACGCACAGGATGAGCACGCCGGCGATGGTCGAACCCCAGCGGCGCCTGGATGTGGTGGGCGTGGGCGAGGCCATGGACGTCACTTCCCCTCGGTGCGGTTGGCCCGCAGGTAGAACACCGCGAACACCGCGGAGACCAGGATGAGTACGTTGCCGACGACCGCGCCGGCCCCGAAGTCCAGCTGCACGAACGAGTTCTGGTAGGTGAGCGTGCCCAGGGTCTGGGTGGCGTCGGCCGGGCCGCCGTCGGTGAGGGCGAGGATCAGGTCGAGGATCTTCACCGTCGACATGAAGCCGAGCACCAGGACGACCGTGATCACCGGCCTGAGCATCGGCAGCGTGACGGACCGGAAGGACCGCCAGGCCGAGGCGCCGTCCAGGGAGGCCGCCTCGTACAGCTCCTTGGGGATCTCCTGGAGACCGCCGTAGAGGATGACCATGTTGAACGGGATGCCGATCCAGATGTTGACCAGGATCACCGACAGCAGGGCCATGCCGGGGCTGGTCAGCCACGGGGTGTGGCCACCACCCAGGCCGACCGTGTCCAGGAACGAGTTCAGTACGCCCGTGTCCTGGTCGAGGATGCGCCGCCACACGATGCCGGACACCACCATGGGCACCAGCCAGGGCAGCAGGATCAACGACCGCAGCACGCCATTGAGCGGGAATCGCCGGCTGAAGAACACCGCGAGCGCCAGGCCGATGCAGAACTGCCCGAGCAGCGACCCGGCGGTGAACACCAGCGTGTGCCACAGCGCCTTGCCGAACAGGGCGTCCTGGAAGACCTTCGACCAGTTGTCGACGCCGTTGAACGGGGCCTCGCCGGTGAAGAAGGTCTTCGGCGTGTAGTGCTGGAAGCTCATCACGACGTTGCGGACGAGCGGGTAGCCGAAGAACAGCAACATGAAGACGACCGCGGGGGCGACGAACCCCCACTGCGCGAGGCGGCGCCGCAGCCGGAGCCGTCGCGGATCCGAGGCGCCTGCGGCCTGCCGCGCCGCGGAGGGCGCGGGGACGGTGACGGTGGACGTGGTCATGGACGCGTACCTCAGTTCCCGCTGGTGGCCCGCTGCTGGGCGCGCTTCAGGGCGGATGTGCTGGACTCGCCGGTCAGGGCCGACTGGAAGGCGCTCTGCAGGGCGAGCGACACGCCAGACCATCCGGCGCCGACCTCGGCCGTACGGGAGCGGGCAGCGGCGACCTGGTCGGCGAGGGCGTCCAGCTCGGGCACCCGCTTGCGCCACTGCGCTGCGGCCTTCTCGTTGGCCGGGACCATCCAGCTGTTGAGCGCGTAGGTCAGCTGCTCCTTCTCACTGGACAGGCAGGCGACGATCCGTCCGGCCGTCTTCTCCCGCGTCCTGTCCCCGGTGTCGGGCACGGTCAGCACCGCACCGCCGAGGGGTCCCACGGACTTGTCCCCGGCCTTCGGCACCGGGATCCGTGCGATGCCCCAGTGCAGCGACTTCTTGGTGTCGAGTGTCTCGACCTGCCACGGACCGTTGATCATCATGGCTGCGTTGCCCGCCATGAACTGGTCGTTGACGTCCGCCTGGGTCCAGCTGACCGTCGACTTCGACAGTGAGTGGTCCTTCAGCAGGGACTTCCAGAAGTCCAGGGCCTCGACGACCCGGGGCCCGTCGAGCTGTCTCTCGTCGCCCCCGTTGGACCACATGAACGGTGTGAACTGGAAGACGCCGTCCTCGGCGCCGCCCGCGCTGAGCGCCAGGCCGTACTGCTTGCCGTGGGTGAGCGTGCGCGCGCTCTCGCGCAGCTCGTCCCAGGTGGTGGGGACCTTCAGGCCCGCCTCGGCGAGGATGTCCTTGTTGTAGAACAGCGCGAGCGTGTTCACCGATCGGGCGGCGCCGTAGTAGGTCCCCTTGTAGGAGCCGAAGTTCACGATGCCCTGGGGGATGTCGTCGGTGCCCAGGCCCAGCGTCCTGAGGTCGATCAGCCCGCCGGCCTCGGCGAACGTCGGCATCTCGGAGGCGTCGAACTGCACGATGTCGGGCAGCGACTTCGAGGACGCCATGCGCAGCGCCTTGGTCATCACCTGCGCTGCCGGGACGCTCTGCTGCTCGATCGTGACGCCGAGCTGCTCGCCGCAGCGGGCCATCGCCTCGGCGTCCCAGCGGTGGTACGTCTCGTCGGTCGAGGAGTTCAGCACGGTGTAGACGTCGCTGTCGCGCTGCTGACCGCATCCGGTCAGGGCGGCCCCGGCGACCAGCGCGCAGACGACGGCGAGCGGCACCACGGCCCCGTGGGAGCGTCCGCCGCGGCGCGCGGCGGCCGGATCCCGTCCCTGCCGGCCGACGGTCCACGACGTTGACCGGTACCGGGTGGTGGCGTTGAAGCGCTTCGACATCCTGCGGCCCTTGCTGTCGTATCGCCCGGCGGTCGCGCCGGTGGTTTTGTTTGCTGGGATGACTAATACGGCAATCCCTGGCGCCGCGCTAGACCCGAACCCGTGTCGGTTCGTGCACCCTCCGGAGGCGCACTTTCTGTTCGCCAGGAGAAATCTGCTGGTCAGACGGATAAATGCGCTGCAGCATGCCTCCGGCCGTCATGTGTTCTGTGTACGATCAAAATCCGGGTGACAGCCTCCGAGGTCCCCGCCGAACAGCCCCGCTCCCCCGAGGAAGACCATGAAGTTCACCAACGGGTTCTGGCGCATCCGCGACGGCGTCCAGCTCGCGTACGCCACCGAGGTACGTGATCTGCGCGTTGAGTCGAAGCGCTTCACCACCTGGGCCGCCGCACAGAAGGTGACCCGCAGAGGGGACACGCTCAACGCGCCGCTGCTCACCGTCGACTGCTTCTCGCCCGCCGAGGGCGTCATCGGTGTGCGCGTCACCCATCACGCCGGCCGCCGGCGCCCGGGCCCGGACTTCGCCCTCGCGGCCGAGCCCGGCGGCGCGGGCGAGGTGCGTCAGGAGGGCACCGTCACCGAGCTGGTCAGCGGCCCGCTGACGCTGCGCCTGGACCGGGCCGCCCCCTGGACCCTGACCTTCCACGACGCCGGCGGGCGGGAGCTGACCCGGGCCGGCCGCAAGGGCACCGCGTTCGCCACCACCGACGACGGCGCCCACCACGTCCTCGGCCAGCTCGCGCTCGGTGTCGGCGAGCAGATCTACGGCCTCGGGGAGCGCTTCACCCCGTTCGTCAAGAACGGCCAGGTGATCGACATCTGGCAGGCCGACGGCGGCACCAGCAGCGAGCAGGCGTACAAGAACATCCCCTTCTACCTGTCCTCACGCGGCTACGGCGTCTTCGTCAACCACCCCGGCGCGGTCTCCTTCGAGGTCGGCTCCGAGTCCGTCGGCCAGGTGCAGTTCAGCGTCGAGGACCAGACGATGGAGTACTACGTCGTCGCCGGCCCCACCCCCAAGGACGTCCTCGGCCGCTACACCGCCCTGACCGGCCGCCCGGCCCTGCCGCCCGCCTGGTCCTTCGGCCTGTGGCTGACCACCTCCTTCACCACCGACTACGACGAGCGGACGGTCATGTCCTTCGTCGACGGCATGGCCGAGCGCGGCATCCCGCTGTCCGTCTTCCACTTCGACTGCTTCTGGATGCGCGAGTACCAGTGGTGCGACTTCGAGTGGGACCCCGAGGTCTTCCCCGACCCGGCGGGCATGCTCGCCCGGCTGAAGGCCAAGGGCCTGAAGGTCAGCGCCTGGATCAACCCGTACATCGCGCAGAAGTCCCCGCTGTTCGAGGAGGCCGCCGAGCTCGGGCACCTGGTGCGCCGGCCGAACGGCGACGTGTGGCAGTGGGACCTGTGGCAGGCCGGCATGGGGCTGGTCGACTTCACCAGCGCCGACGCGCGGGCCTGGTTCCAGTCCAAGCTGAAACCGCTGCTGGACCAGGGCGTGGACTGCTTCAAGACGGACTTCGGCGAGCGGGTCCCCACCGACGTGGTCTGGCACGACGGCTCCGACCCGGAGCGGATGCACAACTACTACACCCACCTGTACAACCAGACGGTCTTCGAACTCCTGGAGAAGGAGCGCGGCCAGGGCGAGGCCGTGCTCTTCGCCCGCTCCGCGACGGCGGGCGGCCAGCAGTACCCCGTGCACTGGGGCGGCGACTGCTGGTCGTCCTTCGAGGCCATGGCCGAGTCGCTCAGGGGCGGCCTGTCCCTGTCCCTGAGCGGCTTCGGCTTCTGGAGCCACGACATCGGGGGCTTCGAGGGCACGCCTGACCCCGCCGTCTTCAAGCGCTGGCTGGCCTTCGGGCTGCTGTCCTCCCACAGCCGCCTGCACGGCTCGACCTCCTACCGGGTGCCGTGGGAGTTCGGTGCCGAGGCCGTCGACGTCGCCCGCCGGTTCACCCTGCTCAAGCACCGTCTCATGCCCTATCTGTACGGTGCCGCCGTCGAGGCCCACCGCACCGGCGTTCCGGTGATGCGGCCCATGGTCCTGGAGTACCCGCACGACCCGGCGTGCCGCCCGCTGGACCGCCAGTACATGCTGGGCCGCGACGTCCTGGTCGCCCCGGTGTTCAGCGAGGACGGAGAGGTGGAGGTCTACCTCCCCGAGGGCACCTGGACCCAGCTCCTCAGCGGCGAGCGGGTCACCGGCCCGGTGTGGCGCACCGAACGGCACGGCTACGACAGCCTTCCGCTCTACGTCCGCGAGGGCGCCGTCCTGCCGCTGGCCGCCGACGAACGGCGGCCCGACGGCGACTGGCTGGACGGTCCCACCCTGCTCGTCCACCCGCCGGCCTCGCCCGAGTACACCACCGAGGTCGGCGTGCCCGACCCGACCGGCGCACCGGCGGCCGTGTTCCGCGTACGCCGCGAGGGCGACCTGCTCACCGTCACGGCGGACGGCACCGACCGGCCGTTCACGGTACGCGTCGCCGGCGGCGCGAGCGCGCGGGGGACGGGCGAGGTGACCGTGCCGCTGCACTGACCCGGGCGCCGGGCCCGGCCGCGGGCGCCGTACGGTCGCCGCCCGTCGCACCATGGGCGTGCCCGTACGTCGCCGCCCGTCACCCCAAGGGCGTGCCCGTGCGTCGCCGCCCGTCACACCATGGGCGTGTCGGAGCCCTCGCCCTCGCGGTGGAGGAGCTCCGACGGCTCGCCGGCGAGCGGGCCCGGCGACGCCACGGCCGGTCCGGCGGGGCCGGGCAGCCCCGAACGGGCCGCCGGGTCGAGCAGCGCCTGGTACGGGCCGACGGCCGGAATGCCGATGCTGTGCAGAGCGGCCCAGACCGTCACCTGGTTCGCGGACAGCACCGGGATCCGCAGCTCCGCCTCCAGCTGCGGGATCACGTCGTACGTGGGCAGGTTGGTGCAGCTGATGAACAGCGCGTCCGCGCCCTCGGCCACGCCGCCGCGCGCCATGTCCAGCACGGACTGGTACGGCACGCGCCAGATCTCCCCGGTCAGGCCGAGGTAGGCGCGCCCGGTCACGGTCACGCCGCCCTCCGCCAGATAGGCCTCCAACGCGTCGGTGAGCGACCTGGTGTAGGGGGTGATGACCGCGACCCTGCGGGCGCCGAACTCGGCCAGCGCGTCGAGCAGCGCGCCGGAGGTGGTGGTCGCCGGGATCGGCACCACCTGGCGCATCGCCGCGCACATGGACCGCTCACCGGCGATGCCGTCGATGAAGCTGCCGGACGTGCAGGCGTAGGCCACCGCCTCGGGACCGACGGCGCTCAGCGTGAGCACCGCGTCCCGCAGGGTCCGGTGCTCGCTGACGATCCTGGCCATGTCCGGGGACACCTCGACCGGAACGTACGGCGTGCGCGTCAGATGGAGCGAGACGTCGTCCGGCACCCAGCGCCACAGCTCCCGGTCCAGCGCGAAGTCGAACGGCGCGACGACCCCGAGCCCGCGCTGCGGAGCGGGACCGCCGAGAACGGTGATGTCCAAGGCAACTCCTCGAGGGGTGCTGGTCGGGTCCTGGACGGTTTCTGGGCGGGACGGAACGACGTGACATCGCGCGGCGCCGGGCGCAACAAGGCCGCCCCGCGTGCGTGTTCGGCCGGGCCGAGGCGTCCGCGGCCGTCGTGGCACCGGCGACCGCCGGCGGCGACGCCGTGCCCACGAGCGTCCGCGGCCGTCGTGGCACCGGCGACCGCCGGCGGCGACGCCGTGCCCACGAGCGCCAGTGTGAGGTCGGGTCCGGCCGCAGGACCAGCAAGATTTTCCTGCGGCTGCCGTTAGTGTTCCTACATGTTCGAAGTACGGCGGCTCAGGTTGCTCAGGGAGCTGGCCGCGCACGGTACGGTCGCGGCCGCCGCCGAGGCCTGTGCGCTCACGCCGTCGGCGGTCTCGCAGCAGCTCGCGTTGCTCGAACGGGAGGCCCGCACCCAGCTGTTCGTCCGGGACGGCCGGCGGCTGCTGCTGACGGAGGCGGCGAAGGTGCTGGTGGCGCACACCGAGATCATCCTGGCCCAGCTGGAGCGGGCCCGCGCGGATGTGTCGGCCCTCGACCACCGGGTGCAGGGCACGGTGCGGCTGGCGGCGTTTCCGAGCGCCGCGAGCGGTGTGGCCGCGCCGGCCATCGCCGCCTGCCGGGCCTACCACCCGGACCTGAACGTGGCCCTGAGCGAGGAGGAGCCGGCGCAGAGCCTGGTCGACCTGCGCATGCGCCGCATCGACATCGCTCTGGTGTACGAGTACAACCTGCTGCCCCGGCTGCCGCAGTCGGGCGTCGAACTCCAGGCCGTGCTCCAGGAGCCCTTGTTGCTGGCCCTGCCGAGCCGCCACCCGCGCGCCGACGCCGAGGGGCCGCTGACCCTGGAGGCGCTGCGGGACGAGCACTGGATCGCGCCGCGCCGGGACCACGCGCTGCGCACGGTGCTGGAGCGGGCCTGCGCGACCGCGGGCTTCACCCCGCGGCTCGACTACATCAGCGACGACTACACCGTCGTCCTCGCGTTCGTGCAGTCCGGACTCGGTGTCTCGCTCGTGCCACCGCTGCTCGTGGAGCAGTTGGCGGCGGACGTGACGCTGCGCCCGGTGGAGAACTTCGCGCTGACCCGCACGGTCTCCATCGCCACCCGGGCGGGCAGCGGAGCCGACCCGGCCGTGGGCGCCCTGGTCCTGGCCCTGCGCCGGGCGGCCCGCCAGGGCTGACACCGTCTGCCCCTGGTGCTGTGACCGGAAAGGTTCACCGGCTCGCGACGCCCGGCACGGCACTTCGCCGCGTTGTCGCATCACCCGAGTACATCCAGTACGCGGGCGATGCTCCGCCTTGCGATGTACCGCACCGGACGCCGCGAGCCTTCCGGCAAACCTTTCCGGCCACAGCACCAGCGGCGGGCCGCTCACGGTCCGGCTCAGCCGAGCACCTCGGCCACCGCCTCGGACCACAGCCCCAGGCCCTCGCGCACCTGTTCGGCGGTGACCACGAGCGGCGGGATCATGCGGACCACCTGGCCCTGGGCGCCGCAGGTGAGGAGCAGCAGCCCGCGGCGGCCGGCGGCCGCCTGCACCCGGGCGGCGGTCTCGCCGTCGGGGAGGCCGTCCGCCGTGACGAACTCGGTGCCGGCCATCAGCCCGAGCCCGCGCACATCGCCGATGCCCCCGGTGCCGTCCGCCCCATGGCGGGAGGCGACCTCGCGCAGGCCGGCGATGAGTTCGGCGCCCCGCTCGGCCGAGTTCTCCACGAGCTTCTCGTCCCGGATGACGTCCAGGGTGGCGATCGCCGCCGCGCACGCGACCGCGTTGCCGCCGTAGGTGCCGCCCTGTGAGCCGGGCCACGCCCGCTCCATGAGCGCGGTGGGAGCGGCGATGGCGGACAGCGGGAAGCCGCTCGCCAGTCCCTTGGCGGTGACCACGATGTCGGGGCGGACGGCGAAGTGGTCGTGGCCCCAGAACCGGCCGGTGCGGCCGAACCCGGTCTGCACCTCGTCGACGATCAGCAGGATGCCGTGCCGGTCCGCCCGCTCCCGCAGACCCCGCAGGAACGCCGAGTTGGCCGGTACGTACCCGCCCTCGCCGAGCACGGGTTCGACGATGAAGGCCGCCGTGTCGGCCGGGGCGGTCACGGTCGCGAGCAGCTGGTCCAGCTCGCGCAGCGCGAACGCGGTGGCCCTCGCCTCGTCCCAGCCGTAGTGGAAGGCGTGGGGGAACGGGGCGATGGCCACACCCGGCATCAGCGGGCCGAAGCCCGAGCGGAACTTGGTCGCCGACGTGGTCAGGGACGCCGCGCCGATCGTCCGGCCGTGGAAGGAGCCCTGGAAGACGACGATGTTGGGCCGGGCGGTCGCCTGCCGGGCCAGCCGCATGGCGGCCTCGACCGCCTCGCTGCCCGAGTTGACGTAGAAGAGCGCGTCCAGGCCCTCGGGCAGCACCTCGCCGAGCCGCTCGGTGAGGGTGAGCAGCGGGCGGTGCAGGACGGTCGTGTACTGGCCGTGGATCAGCGTGGCCACCTGGCGCTGGGCGGCCTCGACCACGCGGGGGTGGCAGTGGCCCGTGCTGGTGACGCCGATGCCGGCGGTGAAGTCGAGGTGGGCGCGGCCGTCCTCGTCGTACACGCGGACGCCCTCGGCGCGGGCGGCCAGGACGGGGGTGGCCTGCTTCAGGACGGGGGAGAGCTGGCTCATGTCGACTCCCTCGCAGTCGAGGTTGATCGTAGGATTGTCAACAACCTACATTCATGCAAGCATGGGTGGCGCCCGTTGTCCACGACCCCGTCCGACCCGGCCGGCCGGAACCGACGAGCCCGAGGCACCGCGCCGGGAGTCCGGACGGGAGTCCCCACAGCACCGGGGGTGCGCAGTGACCACACAGTCCGAACACGAGCGGGCGGTGGTGGACGCCGTTCCCACCGGCCTCTTCATCGGGGGCGGTTGGCGGCCCGCCGTCTCCGGGGCCGTCTTCGAGGTCGAGGATCCCTCGCTGGCCCGGCCGCTGCGCACCGTCGCCGACGCCGGGGCCGCGGACGCCCTCGACGCACTGGCCGCCGCGCACGGCGCCCAGGAGTCCTGGGCCGCCCACCCACCACGCGAACGCGGCGAGATCCTGCGCCGCGCCTACGAGTTGATCCACGCACGGATCGACGACCTGGCCCTGCTGATGACCCTGGAGATGGGCAAGCCCCTGACGGAGGCACGCGGCGAGGTGGCCTACGCCGCCGAGTTCTTCCGCTGGTTCGCGGAGGAGGCCGTACGGGTCGACGGCGGCTGCGCCCTCTCGCCGGACGGCAGGGACCGGCTGCTGGTCATGCGCCGGCCGGTCGGGCCCGCCCTGCTGATCACGCCGTGGAACTTCCCCCTCGCCATGGGCACGCGCAAGATCGGTCCCGCCGTCGCCGCCGGCTGCACCATGGTCGTCAAGCCGGCCGAGCAGACACCGCTGTCCATGCTGGCGCTCGCGGGCATCCTGGCCGAGGCCGGACTGCCCGACGGCGTGCTCAACGTCGTCACCGGCAGCCGGCCGGGCGAGGTGGTCGAACCCCTGATGCGGGACGGCCGGCTGCGCAAGGTCTCCTTCACCGGCTCCACCGCGGTGGGGCGGCTGCTGATCGCCCAGAGCGCGCAGCAGGTGCTGCGGGTGTCGATGGAGCTCGGCGGCAACGCGCCGTTCATCGTCTGCGAGGACGCCGACCTCGACGCGGCCGTCGAGGGAGCGGTGCAGGCCAAGATGCGCAACATCGGCGAGGCGTGCACGGCCGCCAACCGCCTGTACGCGCACGCGAGCCTGGCCGGCGAGTTCGCCCGCCGTCTGGCGCGGCGCCTGGGCGGCCTGCGGGTCGGGCGGGGCACGGAGCCGGGCGTCGAGGTCGGGCCGCTGATCGACGAGGACGGCCGGGGCAAGGTGCGCCACCTGGTCGGCCAGGCCCTCGACGGCGGGGCCAAGGCGCTGACCGGCGCCGATTCCCCGGCGGGCGACGGCTACTTCTACGCGCCCACGGTGCTCGTGGACGTCCCCCCGGACGCCGCCCTGCTCCACGAGGAGATCTTCGGGCCGGTGGCGCCGGTCATCCCCTTCGACGACGAGGACGAGGTGATCGCGGCCGCCAACGCCACGCCGTACGGTCTCGTGTCGTACCTCTACACGGAGAACCTGCGGCGCGCCTTCCGGATGTCCGAGCGGCTGGAGACCGGGATGATCGGGCTGAACAAGGGGGTCGTCTCCAACCCCGCGGCCCCGTTCGGCGGCGTCAAGCAGTCCGGGCTCGGCCGCGAGGGCGGCCGGGTGGGCATCGAGGAGTTCCTGGAGACCCGTTACCTGGCGATGCCGATGGACTGACGCCTCCCCACAGGCGACGGGGCACCGCACAGCACACCACCCGAGCGACGCACCGGCCGGGCGGCCGGGGAACGGAGGGCGCCGAGAGATGGACCGCCACATCGAGATCTCCCTGGAGAAGCGCGGAGTCAGCTGCGTGGCCAGGCTGCTGGACGACCGGGCGCCGCACACCTGCGAGGCGGTGTGGAACGCCCTGCCCTTGGGCAAGGACGTCTTCCACGGCAAGTACGCGCGCAACGAGATCTACACGCTGGTACCGGCGTTCGCGCCGGAGGAACCCGGCACGGAGAACCCGACGATCACACCGATCCCCGGCGACGTCGCCTACTTCTCGTTCGCCCAGTGGCAGTTGAACACCAGCTCGCACGGCTACGCCCAGGGCGGCCGGCCGCAGGCCGCGCAGCGGATCGTGGACCTCGCCGTCTTCTACGAGCGCAACAACCTGCTGCTCAACCCCGACACCGGCTTCGTGCCCGCCACGATCTTCGGCACCATCGTCGAGGGCCTGGACCGGATGGCCGAGGCGGCACAGGACCTGTGGCTGTCCGGTGTGATCGGCGAATCGCTCGTCTTCCGCCGGGCCTGAGCGGCGGCGACGAGGCGACACGGGGCGGTGGTCCGGGAGCCACCGCCCCGCGTGCGGACGACCGAGTGCGTACGGAAGCCGAGTGCGTACGGAAGCCGGCCCGTGACGGCACTCAGCCGCGCGGCGTCACCGGCGCCGCCGACACGGTGCCCTCGGCCACCAGGGCCTCGAACAGCGCGTGCGACGCCCGCAGCACCAGGCCGTCCTGGTGCCGGGCCGCGACCAGCTGCACTCCCACCGGCAGCCCGTCCGACGCCGTACCGCACGGCACGGTGGCAGCCGGCTGCTGGGTCAGGTTGAACGGGTACGTGAAGGGCGTCCAGCCGGTCCACCTGGTCAGGCCGCTGCCCGGCGGGACCTCGTGGCCCGCCTCGAACGCGGTCCGCGGCAGCGTCGGCGTCACCAGCAGGCCGTAGGCGCGGTGGAAGCGGCCCATCAGCACCCCGAGCGCCATCCGCGCCTCCACGGCACCCAGATAGTCCAGGGCGCTCATCGACGCGCCCAGCCGGCACACCTCCCGCAGCCCCGGGTCGAGCCGCCCGAACTCCTCGGGGGACAGGTGCTCCACCACCTTGGCGGCGCCGGTGAACCACAGCGTGTGGTACGCCTCGACCGGGTCGGCGAAGCCCGGGTCCGCCTCCTCGACCTCGGCCCCGAGACCGGCCAGCACGTCGACCGCGTGGCGGACGCGCGCGGCGACGTCCGGCTCGACCGGGGCGCCCGCGAGCGTCGGGCTGTAGGCGACGCGCAGCCCGCGCACGCCCTCATCCCCGTCCAGTTCGGCACGGAAACCGCGCTCGCAGGGCGGCAGTGAGGACCAGTCGCGGTCGTCGGCGCCGCACAGCACGTCCATCATGAGCGCGGCGTCGGCGACCGTACGGGTCATCGGTCCCGCGTGCGAGAGGGTGCCGAAGGGGCTCGCCGGGTACAGCGGGATCCGCCCGTAGGTGGGCTTGAGACCGAAGATGCCGCAGAAGGCGGCCGGGATACGGACCGAGCCACCGCCGTCGGTGCCCACGGAGAGCGGGGCCAGCCCGAGCGCGACGGCGGCCGCGCTGCCCCCACTGGAGCCGCCGGACGTGCGCGTCACGTCCCACGGGTTGCGGGTGACGCCGGTGCGCGGGCTGTCGGTGACGCCCTTCCAGCCGAACTCCGGGGTCGTCGTCTTGCCGACCAGGACGGCGCCGTGTTCGCGCAGGCGCGCCACCGACGGCGCGTCCTGCTCCCAGGGGGCGCCGGGGTCCGTGCTCAGCGAGCCGCGCAGCGTGGGCAGGCCCTTCGTCAGCAGCAGGTCCTTGATGGAGACCGGCACCCCGTCGAGCAGCCCGCACGGCTCACCCCGCCGCCAGCGGTCCGCGGAGGCCGCGGCGGCACGGCGGGCCGACTCGTCGTCGACCAGGCAGTAGGCGTTGACCAGCGGGTCGAGCCGCTCGATCCGGTCGAGTACGGCGTCGACGACCTCCACGGGCGAGAGGCTCTTGTCCCGGTAGGCCGCGACCAGTTCGGTGGCGGTGCGCGCGCACGACTCGTCCCGCGCGTCGGGCCGCCCGGCCCGCCCCGCGCCGGCGTCCTGGTCGGTGGCTGCGGTCATGACGAGCCCTCCTCGGTGTGCGGGGTGCCGCCCGGTGCCTCGCCGACGGGCACGTACCCCAGGGTCTTGTCGACGACGTTGCGCAGGGGCCGGCCCGCGGCCCAGCACGCGAAGTTGGCGAGGAACAACTCCGCGAGATCCTCCAGCCAGCCGTGGGTGTCGGCCGACATGTGCGGGGAGATCAGCAGCCCCGGCACGCTCCACAGGGGGCTGCCGGCCGGCAGCGGCTCCTGGCGCAGCACGTCCAGCGCGGCGCCCGCGAGCCTGCCCTCGCGCAACGCCGCCACCAGGTCGTCCTCCACGACGAGCGGGCCGCGGCCGACGTTGACGAACCGTGCGCCGCGCTTCATCCGTGCGAACAGGGTCGCATTGAACAGGTCGGCGGTCTCGTCGGTCAGCGGCGCGGCGCTCACCACCCAGTCCGCCTCCGGCAGCAGACCGGACAGTTCGCCGAAGCCGTGGACCCGGCCGAACTCGGCGTCGTGCGCGCGGGCCCTGCGGGAGACCAGTGCCACCCGCAGCCCGAGGGCGCGCAGCACCCGGGCCACGGCCCGGCCGATGGGGCCGCCGCCGACCACCACCGCCCGGGTGCCCCCCACGCGCTCGGTCGCCCGGTGCTGCCAGGTCCCCGAGCGCTGGCGGTCGAGGGTGCCGGGCAGGTCCTTGGCCATGGCGAGGACCAGCCCCGCCACGTACTCGGCGATCGGTTCCTCGAAGACGCCGCGGGAGTTGGTGATCACGGTGTCCGAGCGCAGCAGCGCGGGGAAGAGCAGCTTGTCCACGCCCGCGCTCGCGGTGTGCACCCAGCGCGGTCCGCCCGCCTTCGGCCAGGCCGCCGGCAGGGCGTCGGTCAGGAAGTCCCACACCAGCAGGGCGTCGGCCTCGCGCAGCGCGTCGGCGAGATGGGCCTCGCCGACGCGGCGCAGCCGGGCGCGGTCCTTGATGCGGTCCAGGAGCGGCGGCTCCTGTTCTCCCAGCACGACGACGAGGGGGAGTTCGGTCGTCCTCATGCCCAGCCCTTCGGTCGCTCGAACGCGCGCCCGGTCCGGTCCGCGTCGGCCCAGGGGACCGATTGACACCCTAGGGGCCGTTCCATAGGATTGTCAACAATCTACAGTCGGTACTCGGGAGGACGATCGCACGTGGCTGACCGCATCACGACGGTGGGTTTCCTCTACCCCGGCCACTCAGCGGAGGACGACTATCCGCTGCTGGAGGACCTGCTCGGCCCAGGAGTACGACTGCCTCTCGCGCACACGGACATGGGGGAGGACGCGCACCGCGTGGACGCCCTCCTGGAGATGGGCGCCATCCACCGGCTCACCCGGGGCCTGGCGGAACTCAAGAGCCACGACGTGGACGCCGTCATGTGGGCCTGCACCAGTGCCAGCTTCGTCTACGGACGCCAAGGCGCCGGCCAGCAGGCCGCGGAGCTCGCCCAGGCCGCGGGCGTCCCGGCGTCCAGCACCTCCTTCGCCTTCGTGCACGCACTCCGGGCGCTCGGCCTGAGCGGTGTCTCCGTCGCCGCTACCTATCCGGAGGACGTCGCCGGGTACTTCGTCCGCTTCCTCCAGGAGTCGGGGGTGCGGGTGGCGCGGGTGTCGGGGAGGGGCATCGTCACGGCGGCGGAGGTCGGTACGCTCTCCCGCGAGCAGGTCGTCGACCTGGTCAAGGCCAACGACCACCCGGACGCGGAGGCCGTCCTGCTCCCCGACACCGCCCTGCACACCGCCGCCTGGCTGGACGAACTGGAGGGGGCCGTCGGCAAGCCGGTGCTGACCGCCAACCAGGTCACCGTCTGGGAGGGACTGCGGCTCGCCGGGGACACCGCCCCGCGGACCGGCCTCGGACGGCTGTTCCGTCAGGGCGCCACGCCGCCGCCCGCCCCACCCAGGCCGCCCGCCGCCGGCTGACGGCGGCACCGAAGAAGGAGAAGAGAACATGCCGGGAGCCAAACGGCTGCAACCCGTCAGACGGGAGCCCGCCGCCGTCGCGATCGCCCGCCGCCTGACGGATGCGATCATGGACGGGACCCTGGCGCCCGGCACCCAGCTCGGCGAGGTCGAGCTGGCCGCGGAACTCGGCGTGAGCCGGGGCCCGCTGCGCGAGGCGATGCAGCGGCTCGTCCAGCAGGGCATCGCCCACAGTGAACCGCACCGCGGGGTCTTCGTGACGACCCTCACGGAGGACGACGTACGGGACATCTACCTCGCCCGCACGGCGGTCGAGTCCGCCGCGTGCCGGCTGATCCTGCGGCGCGACCCGCAGGGCACCGCGGACCGGCTCGCGGCGGTGCAGCGCGCCATGGCCAAGGCCGCGCGACGGGGCGACCCCACGGCGCTCAGCGCGGCGGACACCGAACTGCACCAGGTGCTCGTCGAGGAGTCCGGCAGCCCGCGCCTCAAGCGCATGGCGCAGACGCTCTTCGTGGAGACCCGGATGTGCATCACGGCGCTTCAGGACAAGTACCCCGTCCCGGACGTGATGGTCGACGAACACGCCGCGATCATCCAGGCCATCCGCGACGCGGACGAGGAACTGCTGCTGCGGCTGGTGGACGATCACATGCAGGACGCCGTACGGAGGCTGACCGAGCGGCCGGAGGAGGCGGTCCCGGAGGTGCCGCCGCGACCGGAAGCCGTCAGCGGCTGACGCTTCGGCGCTTCGGCGAATCGGCGCACGGCAGGAGGGCTGGGCGGTGCGCTCCGGGCAGGGCCCGGGACCGGAGCGGATCCCCGGCCCGTGTACGACAGGCCGGGGATCCGTGTCAGGCGCCCGGTGTACAGAGCGCCGGCCCCATTACGGCGGGCCGGAGTTCCGCGTCGCCGGCGTCGCTCGGCCGGCTCAGTAGTCGTCGCCCCTGTCACCCTTGTGGCGCTCGATGACCCGGAAGCTGGCCACGACTCCGTCCCTGACCTTCACACCGCGGACGCAGCCGGGCTTCACGCCGTCGCTGGTGCTGTGGGGGCCGACGGTGGCGATGGGCGCGCCGTTGTCGCAGGTCGCGCCGCGGAAGACCTCGACGGTACGGCGGCTGTCGTTGCGGACGTTGAGGCTGGTGGAGCCCAGGCCGCTGACCACGGTGATGCAGCCGCTCGGACGGGCCGAGTAGGACCGCTCGTTGATGTGGATCCAGCCCTTGTCGAAGTCCCTGTCGCCGCCGCGGTCGCCGCCGCGGTCGCCGCCGCCACCACCGTGGTCGCCGCCGCCGCCGCCACCGCCACCGCCGTAGCCGTTGTCGTCATCGTCGTCGTCGTTGTTGTTGCTGTTCCCCTTGTTCCCGTTGTTCCCGTTGCCGCTCTGGGTGCCGCCGTCCAGGGGAGCCTGGGCGGGAGCGGGCGCCTGCCGGACGACGGCGGGAGCCGGGGCCGTCTGGGCCTCCGGCGCGGACGCGGCCGCGGCGTAGGTGATGCCGGTCGCGGTCAGAGCTGCGGCCGCCGCGACGGCCGCGCTGATCGCGTGCGATCGGGTCATGATCATGGCACTGCTTCTCCTGTCTCAGAGATGAGGTCGGCTCGGCGGCCGATGTGTGATTGAACGTACTGACACCCCTAATAGCTGTCATTTCGTGCATATCGAAAGCGAGACTTCGCGGGGTCGATGGGGGCGTCCAGGACGCTGTGCGGAGAGCTGATGCCACGTCAAATAGGCGCGCGAAGCTGATCGGTTGACTGGCGATTAGGCCTTACAGGTGATCTCCTGATGCCCGCTCACCCGTGTGGCGGCGGGCAGGCGGAGCTCCCGGCGCGTCGTGCTTGACGCGGGGGCCGCCAGGATGGTGGGGCGGTGGGCCCCAAGCTGATGCTGTTCGACGAGCCGACGTCGGCACTGGACCCGGAGTTGGTCGGTGACGTCCTGGACGTCATGCG